>JAKFVK010000264.1 GCA_021732205.1 Hyphomicrobiales bacterium
AGCGATCCGGAAGCGGCGATCTTCAACCGTCTGGTCAAGGCCAATGGCGTCAAGGGGCCGCTCGCTCACGGCGAGCGACCCAAGGGTCATTTCGGTTTCATCTACGAGTAATGGGCTGAGCAAGGAGCTTCCAACATGCCTTTTCACCCTGGTAAATTTGCGGCGATGGCGCCCTGCCTGATCATGGCAGTGCTGTCGCTGGGCATGGCCGGCTGTGCCCGCTCGCCCGAATTCAAGGCCTTGCTCGATCAACCGGTCGACTATGACAAGCGCCACCCCATCCTGCTCACCCGCTCGACCCAGAGCGCGGCGGTCGCCATTGGTCCTTATGCTCCGGCAATTACCAGCCTGCAGCGCTCGGCGATCGAAGGTTTTTCCCAGGCCTTCCGCAATGATGGCGAAGGCAGTCTGGCGATAGCCGTCCCCTCGGGGGCAAGCAATGAAACCAACGCTGTGCGCCTGGCACGTGATGTTCGCTCCATTCTCCAGCAGTCTGGTGTGTCGCAAAGCGCTATCGTGATCAAACCCTATCGCGCCGATGCAGCCGTTGAGACGCCACCCATCCTATTGACCTACAACCGGCTCACCGCTGCCGTTTCCCATCCATGCCGCGTGTCCGACGACATCAACAGCAGCATTCTCAATCGCCAATGGGAGAATTTCGGCTGCGCTGGACAGACCAATCTGGCCGCCATCATTGCCAACCCCAACGATCTGTCGCGCCCGCGTCCGCTTGACAAGCCAAGCGGCGGGCGTCGCGCCGTCGTCCTTGAGAAGTATCGCACGGGCGAGGATCCGAAGACCAATTATCGTAATCCGAATGCCGGCACCGCCAGCAATATCGGTCAGGGAGGCTGAGATGAACCAAGCTCACGCCCAGATGGCGCATGACGCCATGCTTGACGAGCCGGGCGCCGCCACCGGGCCGGCGCGGGTGCGTCGCGGCATCCGTCCCATTCCGCGTATCACCGTTCAGGCATTCTGCGAAACCCACGAGCTGCAATCAGCCATCGAAACAGCCAGAGAGGACCGCCGCCTGGCGCGGGTCCACATCAAGGTGCAGGCCGGCGGCTTGCCCGCGGCTGTTGAATTTTACCGCGATGCACCAACGCCCAATCTGGTCATTCTCGAAACCACCGAAAGGCGCGAGGGCTTACTGCGTGACCTGCAGGCCTTTTCCGACGTCTGCGATCCAACCACGCGGGTTGCGATCGTCGGTCATGTGAATGACATCCTGCTCTATCGCGAGCTGACGCAGCTTGGTATCGCCGATTATGCCGTCGTGCCGATTGCCCCCCTCGACGTCATCGAGATCATTTCCGACATCTATGCTGATCCAGCCGCCAAGCCGATTGGTCGCAACATCGCCTTTGTCGGCGCCAAGGGGGGTGTGGGCGCCTCGACGCTTGCCCACAACGTTGCTGAACGCCTCGCCAATACGATGAAGATCGACACCATCATCGCCGATCTCGACCTGCCATTTGGCACCGCCAATCTCAACTTCAATCAGGATCCCGCCCAGGGTGTCGCCGACGCGGTGCTGGCCCCGGACCGGCTCGACGCCACCATGCTCGACCGTCTCCTCAGCAATTGCAGCCCGCATCTGCATCTGCTGGCGGCACCCTCGACGCTTGATCGCACGTATGATTTTGCTGAAGGCTCGTTCGAACAACTCGTCGACCTCGTCCGTGTTTCAGCGCCTGTCACCATACTGGACATGCCTCATGGCTGGAATGGCTGGATTCGTCGCACGCTGATCGCCTGCGATGAAATCATGCTTGTCTGCGCCCCCGAATTGTCGAATTTGCGCAACGCCAAGAACATGGTCGATCTCCTTCGTCAGGCACGCCCGCATGACCCCGCGCCCAAATTGGTGCTCAATCAGGTCGGCATGCCGAAGCGCCCCGAGATCAAGCCCAATGATTTCGCCCGCGCTCTCGATTTGCCCCTGGCAGCGGTCGTCCCCTTTGATGCCAACCTGTTCGGGCTTGCCGCCAATAACGGACAGATGATCGCCGAAGTGCAGAAAACGTCGAAGGCAAGCGATGCGATCCGGGTGATTGCCGAACTGATTGAACCTCGCTCGCTCGCCGGCAAGGGACGCAACCGGCTCGCCAATCTCTCCCTGCCCCTTGTCGGCCAGATCCAGGCCCTCCTGGCAGGTAGAAAAAAGGCCTGAGACAGGCGATAGAGCGGAGTAGCATTTATGTTCGGCAAACGTGGTTCAGGTGATTCAGCAGCGGGCGCGCAGGCGCGTCCGCCCATGCCGAATCCGATTGCGCCGCCGGGGTCAGCATTGCCCAAGCCGGCGGCCTCGCATATGCCCATCGAGATCGGTAGCCCGGCGCCGATGAGCGGTCCGCCGCGCGAAACCGCCAAATCCGATGATTATTACGACGTCAAGACGGCAATCTTTTCCGCCCTGATCGACACCATCGATCTTGCCCAGCTGGCCCGCCTTGACACCGAAGCAGCGCGTGAGGAAATCCGCGACATCGTCAACGAGATTGTCGGCATCAAGAACGTCGTGATGTCGATTGCCGAGCAGGAGGAATTGCTCAGCGATATCTGCAACGACGTGCTTGGTTACGGCCCGCTGGAGCCGTTGCTGGCGCGCGACGATATTGCCGACATCATGGTGAACGGCGCCAACCGCACCTTCATCGAAGTTGCCGGCAAGGTGCAGATGACCAATGTGCGTTTCCGCGACAACGGCCAGCTTCTCAATATCTGCCAGCGTATTGTCAGCCAGGTTGGACGACGTGTCGATGAAAGCTCACCCATGTGCGATGCGCGCCTGGCCGATGGCAGCCGCGTCAACGTCATTGTTCCACCGCTGGCCATCGACGGGCCCTCGCTCACCATCCGCAAATTCAAGCGCGACAAGCTGACGCTCGATCAACTGGTCAAGTACCAGTCGATTTCGCCTGAGGGCGCCGAGATCCTCAAGATCATCGGCAAGGTTCGCTGCAACACCGTCATTTCCGGCGGCACGGGTTCCGGCAAGACGACGCTGCTGAACTGTCTGACGCGCTATATCGACGATGATGAGCGCATCATCACCTGCGAGGACGCAGCCGAGCTTCAGCTGCAGCAGCCCCATGTCGTGCGTCTTGAAACGCGCCCGCCCAACCTCGAAGGTGAGGGGCAGGTGACGATGCGCGATCTCGTCAAGAACTGCCTGCGCATGCGCCCTGAACGCATCATCGTCGGTGAGGTCCGTGGCCCCGAAGTGTTCGATCTTCTCCAGGCCATGAACACCGGTCATGACGGCTCGATGGGCACCATCCATGCCAATACACCGCGCGAATGCCTGTCGCGCATGGAATCAATGATTGCGATGGGCGGCT
>JAKFVK010000026.1 GCA_021732205.1 Hyphomicrobiales bacterium
TGGTGACCTTCCTCAATCTGTGCGCTGCTGAACCCGACATCGCCAAGGTTCCGTTCATGATCGACTCATCCAAATGGTCGGTCATCGAGGCTGGCCTCAAATGCGTGCAGGGCAAGGCAATCGTCAATTCGATCTCGATGAAAGAGGGCGAAGACGCCTTTATTGCTGCCGCCCGCAAGGTGCGCGGATATGGCGCCGCCGTCGTCGTCATGGCCTTCGACGAGCAGGGACAGGCGGACACGGCCGCCCGCAAGATCGAGATCTGCACCCGCGCCTACAAAATCCTGACCGAGCAGGTAGGCTTCCCGGCCGAGGACATCATCTTCGATCCCAACATCTTCGCGGTCGCGACCGGCATCGACGAGCATGCCAATTACGGTGTCGACTTCCTCGACGCAACACGCCATCTGCGCCAAAACCTGCCGGGCGTTCATATCTCGGGCGGCGTGTCGAACCTGTCCTTCGCCTTCCGTGGCAATGAGCCGGTGCGCGAGGCGATGCATTCGGTCTTCCTCTATCATGCCATTCAGGCTGGGATGGATATGGGCATCGTCAATGCTGGCCAGTTGGCGATTTATGAAAACCTGCCGGCGGAATTGCGCGAGCTGTGCGAGGATGTGGTGCTCAACCGCCGCGCTGACGCCACCGAGCGTCTGCTTGATGCCGCGCCCACCTTCAAGGGCGAGGGTGGCGAGCGCCAGGACCGGCGTGACCTCACCTGGCGCACCCTGCCGATCTCGGATCGTATCAGCCATGCATTGGTCGCTGGCATCAATGATTTCATCGAGGCCGATGTAGAAGAGGCACGCGCCGCTCTTCCCCGCCCGCTCGACGTCATCGAAGGACCGTTGATGAACGGCATGAACGTCGTCGGCGATCTCTTCGGCGCAGGAAAAATGTTCCTGCCGCAGGTGGTGAAATCAGCCCGCGTTATGAAACAGGCCGTCGCCTATCTGCAACCTTTCATGGAGAAGGAACGGCTGGAGCAGGGCCTGGCCGAGCGCAAGGCCGCCGGCACCATCCTCATGGCGACCGTCAAGGGCGACGTTCACGATATCGGCAAGAACATCGTCGGCGTCGTTCTCCAGTGCAATAATTACAAGGTCATCGATCTTGGCGTCATGGTTTCAGCCGACCGCATTCTGGAAGCCGCTGAAAAAGAGCAGGTTGATATCATCGGCCTGTCCGGCCTCATCACACCCTCGCTGGACGAGATGTGCCATGTCGCCGCCGAGATGGAGCGGCGCGGCTTTGATATTCCGCTGCTGATTGGTGGCGCCACCACCTCGCGCGTCCACACAGCGGTCAAGATCCACCCGAATTACGAAAGCGGCCAGACGGTGTATGTGACGGACGCCAGCCGCGCGGTTGGCGTTGTCTCCTCGCTTCTCTCGGACGATAACAAGATCGCCTATATCGACGATGTGCGGCGCGAATACGCCCAGATCCAGACCAGCCATGCGCGCGGCCAGCGCGACAAGGAGCGGATGAAGATCGCCGACGCGCGCGCCAATGCCCCGAAGATCGACTGGCAGGCCTACACTCCGCCCCGCCCCGCCCTCCTCGGCACGAGGACGTTTGTCCGCTATCCGCTGGCCGAGCTTGTGCCCTATATCGATTGGACGCCATTCTTCATGGCATGGGAACTGAAGGGCGTTTATCCAGCGATCCTCCAGGATCCGGCACAGGGCGAGGCGGCTCGCGCACTTTTCAACGATGCGCAGGCAATGCTGAAGCGGATGGTGGATGACAACTGGCTTGAGGCTGCCGCCACCATCGGCTTCTGGCCGGCCAATCGCGTCGGTGACGATGTTATCGTTTATGCCGATGAGACACGCCGCCAGACGATCGCAACCTTCCATGGCTTGCGCCAGCAGATGTCGCGCCGCTCCGAGCGCCCCAATTTCTCGATTGCCGATTACTTTGCTCCTGTCGACAGCGGCAAACCTGACTATATCGGCGGCTTTGTGGTGACGACCGGTATCGGCGAGGATGACATCGCCAAGCGCTTCGAAGGCGCAAATGACGATTACAACGCCATCCTGTCAAAAGCGCTGGCCGATCGCCTGGCGGAAGCGTTCGCCGAGCGCATGCATGAGCGTGTGCGCCAGGAATTCTGGGCGTACGCGCCGCAGGAATCATTGAATCCGGTCGACCTCATCGGTGAAAAATATCAGGGCATCCGCCCGGCTCCCGGTTACCCGGCACAGCCCGATCACACCGAGAAGGACACCCTGTTTCGCCTGCTGGACGCCGAGAAAGAGATTGGCGTGCGCCTCACCGAGAGCTTCGCCATGTGGCCTGGCGCCGCAGTATCCGGCCTTTATATCTCGCACCCCGACAGCGCCTATTTCGGCGTGGGCAGAATTGAGCGCGACCAGGTCGAGGATTACGCCCGACGCAAGGGCTGGACTGTCGACGTCGCCGAGCGCTGGTTGGCACCCCTGCTTGCCTACGATCCGGCGGATTACCGGGCGACGGCCGCTGCCGAATAGGTGATCACAATTTGTAGCTGGTGCGAAAGCCGCCCCAATGACGCCCTTCGACGGTGATGGGGGAATCAACTTCTTTCATCATCACGAATTGCCCGCCGCCCAGATCGCGCCGGTAGACCTGGATCAGCGAGGGTCGCGTGTTGCGCGCTGCCATCAGACCGGCACGATCATCAAACAGGCGACGATTGCGGCAATTGGCCGTATTCCACACCACGTCATCGCCGCGCTGGGGGTGGGAATATTTCGTGTTGTGAACCGGCAGATAGGCATTGAGATCAACAGCAGCACAAAACACCATGCTGGGGTCAAGCGCCAGAAGAGGCTCCTGCACGGGGGGCAGAATGTCGTCAAGAACGTCAACTGCGCGGTTTTTATATTGCTGCGGATTGGTGCCGGCGATCGGTCGATAATCGGTGTCAAACAGCGTGGCAAGCGACAGCACGCCGTCCTGGACCGCCTTGGTCATCACGGCGCTGATGTCGGCCGCGCCTTTTTTGGCCCGCTCCACATAGACGCTGTATTCCTGCTCAAGCGTGGTCAGAACAGATTGAACGGCCTCCAGCGGTTTGTCCTTGTCGGCGATAAAGCAAACATGCAGGCCCAGTGGGCTTTTTGCGACAATTTCACCCCGCACCAGGCCCAGACGCTCAAGCTGCATATCAACGCGACTGCCAACGCCGGCTGTGATTGCCCCGCCCGCAATCAGGCATCCGCCGCGTGACAGATCAATCGTCTCGATCGGCTGCTCCGCGCCGCCAGACCGCATCAAACCCTTCAGGCTCACCGGCAGGCGGTCATGAACGCGCCGGTCGCATTGCGGCGTCTGGCGCAGCACCATCATCAGGCGCTGCATCA
>JAKFVK010000047.1 GCA_021732205.1 Hyphomicrobiales bacterium
GTTAAGCCCGCAAGGGAGCGAGATCGCCGGCGCCTGGGTGATATTGAAGGGGTAGGTGAAGGGGCTCCATTCCGTCCACTCATCGCCCCATGCCGCGACACCGGCAAAGCCCGGCGGCGGCATGTTGCTGCCAAACGGCAAGGCGACCGTTGACATCTGCGGCGTGAGCAGCAGGTCGTAGCGATCATGGTAATCGTGGAAGGCCTGAATGAGTTGCCCGCGCGCAACCAGCAGACGCTCCAGCACGGTAGATCCGCTGACCTCCTGCCCGCGCAGCGCAGCTGCGAGAAATCCCGGATCCATCACCGCCCGGTCGCTGTCCTTGAAAGCCCGCAATGCCAGCGCCGCACCCGCAAACCACAGATCATTGAGAATATCGCGCGGATCGCTTATGCGTGGATCGGCCTCCTCGACATGAGCGCCGAGTTCTTCAAATACGCGCGCTGCAGCGGCCACGCTTGTTTCAATTTCCGGATCGATCTTGCTGACGTGGCCAAGCCGTGGCGAAAAGCCGATTTTCAGTCCCGTGATCCCCTCCTCAAGCCTGCCGCGCCGATCAAAGGCCTTGTCGGTCCATGCCAGGAAATCACGCCGGTCGGGCGCCGTGATGAGGTACAGCGCCAGCGCCTGATCGCTGGTTGAGCGGGTGATGGCACCGACATGGGCAAGCTCCCCCATCACCGAAATCGGATAGGCCGGTACCCGCCCATGCGTCGTCTTGAAGCCGACAACACCCGTAAACGCCGCCGGAATGCGCAGGGAGCCGGCCCCGTCGGTTCCCAGATGAATATGACCAAGCCCGAGGGCTGCGCACGCCGCCGCCCCCGCAGACGACCCCCCGGTCGTGCGATCAAGCCGCCACGGATTGCGCGTCAAGCCGGTAAGGGGACTGTCGGACAGCCCCTTCCAGCCAAATTCCGGCATCGTCGTCTTGCCGAGGATGATCGCTCCTGCTTCGCGCAGCCTTGCCACGGCGGGCGCATCGAAATCTTCCCGGACATCCGAGGTAGCCAGCGAGCCGTTGCGCTTGGGAAATCCCTTGAGCGACAGATTGTCTTTGACCGTCACCGCAATCCCGTCAGCCGGGCCGATAGCCGCCCCTCTGGCGTAGCGTTTCTCACTGGCGTGCGCCGCCGCCAGCGCCCCCTCACGGTCGATGAGGACAAAGGCATTGATCGCACTCTCGCTGGCATCGATGCGCGCGAGCAGGTTTTTTGTCACCTCCACCGGCGACAAGGCGCGACGGGTGAACTGGCGGTGCAGCGCCTCGCCGTCCATGGCATCGACATCATTCATCGCTTTATCCCCTGTAACCCGACGTTAGATGAGCCAGGATATTTTGTCTAAGTAATCGCCACCTCACCATTGCGCGCCCATCTGTGCTAAACTGCCGCCGTTCCAAAAATTTGCAATCAACCTGGAGACATAATGTCTGGACTTTTGTGGCGAGCCTGCCTGGCAGCGGCAACACTGGTAGTGAGCCCGCTTGCACAGGCCGAGACGCTCAATCTCCTGGTCGCCGACATCGCCCGAAACGGCATCGCGCAGCTCATACCGGGTTTCGAGAAACTCTATCAGCATCAGGTTGTCATCCAGTCAGCACCCGCGCCCCTGCTCCTCCAGCGTCTTGAAGCGGGCGAACGTGCTGACATCATCATTCTCGATGCCGTTTCGCTGGATCGCCTGGAGGCCCAGAAAAAACTGCGCTCCCTCGAGATCGCGGAACTCGGGCGGGCAGGGCTTGGCGTCGCCGTCAAGGCCGGCGGAACATTGCCGGCGATATTTACCGAAGACGAGTTCAAGACCAGCCTTAACGCCAGCCGCACCATCGCCTACGCAGAGTCAGAGACAGAATCAGCCGCACAGTTCCATGTCGCCCTGTCCAGATTGAAGCTTGCCAGCCAGACAGCCACCAAGCTGCGCCCACTGGCACGGCCCGATATGGTCGAGCGGGCGCTGGCATCCGGCGAGATTGACATGGCGGTTGGCTGGGCCAGTGAATTCGTCAATCGCCCCGGCATCGTGCTGGCCGGCTTTCTGCCACATTCCCTCCAGAAATGGCTGGTCGTGCGGGCCGCGCGCATAAGCGATGGTGAGCCCGCACGCGCTTTCATCGATCACATCGCTGATGACGACAATCTGAAGCTTTTCACACGCAGTGGTTTCCGCTAGCCGCTACAAGCCGTCTCCTGCGCCACACCTTCCGTCCACCAAAAGGGGCCCATTCTCCATGGCCAAATCGCTCAAACCACGATCCCCCAAGCAACGCACGCTGGACGCCGAGAAGTTGTCGGCATTCCATGTCTGCGGGCTCGACGACCTGACCGGCAACCACTTGCAGCCGGTTCTGGTGATGCAGGGGGGCGGCGCGCTTGGTGCCTATCAGGCTGGCGTCTACCAGGCGATGCATGAAGCAGACTGCGAGCCGGAATGGGTGATCGGCACATCCATCGGCGCGATCAATGCCGGGCTGATCGCCGGTAACCCGCCAGAGCGCCGCGTCGAGGCGCTGAGCGAATTCTGGAACCGTATGTCGCGCGATAACAGCCTGCTGTTTCCACCCTTCAACCTGTTTCCTGCCGCCACCACGATGATGCTGGGACTTCCTGGCTTTTTTGCTCCCAAGCCCCTCAACGCTCTGAGCGGCGGCGGACCGGCGCAGGCCGCCATCTATTCCACCTCGCCCCTTGAAAAGACACTAAGCGAGCTGATCGATACGTCGCTTCTCAACAGCAACGCACCGCGCCTGACTGTCGGCGCCGTCAACGTGGTCGAGAGTTCAATGAAGTATTTTGACAGCCGCGACATGCCGGACGGCAAAGCTTTGTCGGTGGCGCATATCATGGCCTCGGGCGCCCTGCCGCCGGCCTTTCCCTCGGTCGAGATCGACGGCTGCTATTTCTGGGATGGCGGCATTCTCTCCAACACGCCGATCGAAGCCGTCTTCGACGATAGCCAGCGCAAGAGCAGCCTGGTGTTTTCCGTCGAGGTCTGGCACGGACACGGGCCAGTACCGAAAACCGTCAACGACGCGCTCACCCGGCAAAAGGACATCCAGTACGCCAGCCGTGATGACGAGCACATCATGCGCCAGCGCCAGCTGCACAAGCTACGCCATGTCATTACCGAGCTGGTCGGTCATCTACCCGATGAGGCAAGCCAGATGGAAAACGTTGTCGAACTGGCAGCTTATGGCTGCACGACACGCATGCACGTCGTTCGCCTGTCCGCACCGATCATCCCGGGCGAGGATCACACCAAGGATATTGATTTCTCACCTCAGGGCGTGACGCGGC
>JAKFVK010000265.1 GCA_021732205.1 Hyphomicrobiales bacterium
GGCGCGAACGCGTCCTTGTCATGCCCGTCGATGATGAGCCTTGTGACATCGTCATGCTCATAGGGAATGACTGCCTCGCTCAGAAACGTCGACAAAGGCAGATCAGCAAGCGCCAGGCGCGCTGCCATCATCTCTTCCAGGCTGCCGGCGGCGATGCCGGCCAGCGCATCGCCTGAGCGCAGCGGCGTTGCGCGGGCCATCAGCGATTTCAGATCAGCGAAGACATAGGTTTCGCTGCCAATGCGCGCGCGATATGCCAATCGAATTCCTCCAGCCTGCCCACCTTACCCATCGCTGATTGCCGATAAAAGGCGTGGAACTGCGCAAATGACAACGTCATGATCACGTTTGCCGGGCGGTGCAACGGGCTCTATCATCTTGCTCATTGACGCGCTTGTTCAAAGCCAGGCGGATCGATGTGCCGGCGGTCGGTCGTTTCCGGTTGGAACGGCGATTGAAGCAGCCGGCGATGGTGTTGGGACATTGCGCGTGCGGCTGGATGGGGCTTTAACGGTGGCGTCGTCGTCGTGCGCATCCGACGGCGGAACAAGGCACTAACCGTCGTCCAGAACCGGGCAGGCGACGGACACCGCGCGGACAGCGAACGGATACTCGGGGCGTTTGTGTACCAGAACGGCATTGGCCAAGCTTGCCAATCGTTGTAAACTGTCAGCAAGATCGGGAGTGTTCGTTGCCGACCAGAAACGTCAATCTCACCGCCGAACAGGACGCCTTCGTCGAGGAGGTCGTCCGCGCCGGCAAATACCAGAACGCCAGCGAAGCGGTGCGCGATGCGGTGCGCGGCTGGCAAGAGCGGTTGAAGGCCGATGAGCTGAAGCTCGAACGGCTGCGGGTCAGCATCAAAACCGGGGTCGAAGCGCTCGATCGCGGGGAATACGATGAAGTCAAGGACGAGGACCTCGACGCCTATCTCGACGGCCTCGCCGCACCAGCGGCCCGTTGATCCCAAATGGGACGCTATCGGCTTTCGCAGCCGGCTAAGAACGATATTGCCTCTGTACTGCGTACGAGCGAGACGATGCATGGTATTGAGGCGCGCATGCGCTACCGATCACTGCTGACGGCGGCGATAAGGCGGGTTGCGGTCGATCCGAGCGGCCTCTTCACCGTGGACCGCAGCGACGTACTCGACCGCATTCGCAGCTTTCACATCCGGCATAGCCGAAACGAAAGCCGCAGCGCGCCGGTCGGCGATCCCGTTCACGTGATCCTCTATCGCGCCGTCAATCCCGGTCTCGTAGAAATCGTCCGCGTCCTGCACGAACGGATGGAGCCCAGCCAACATATCCGGGCCTAAACATCCTGACCTAGGGTCAGGACCCATTAATTTAGGCAAAACGGCATGGCACGAATGGATAAAATGGCAGGAGAAGCCCGAAAAGCATACCCCTTGGTATGGTTGAGGGCTTCGACGAACCAGTTTGCCATTCGTGCCTTGTCCTTCGGATGGAGTGAAATGACGCGATCTTTATGTCGCAAGCCTTTGAAAGTCAGACGACTTCCTGCAGGCTTGCTCCTCAACCTCGCGCCATTTCTCTCCCACCGTTTCGTCCAAATTAATGGGGCCTGACCCTAAATTCCGCGCACCCTTTCCGCCCGTTTGTGCCTGTTCGCGCCATTCATAGCCAGCTTCGGCAGGCGCATTACCAGCGGCGGCAAATCTGGTCGAAACACTTGCGACCTCATTCTTACCTCTCGTATCGAGGTGCCAGCCCGGCTTCGATTGACCAATTGCAAAAACCTGTGGTCATAAGCGGGATGACCGGACACAACCCGCTGACGATCCTTCACTCCCAGGCGCCGCTGCGCGTGTGGTCGCTGATCGTCACGATCTTTGGCGATGTGGTGATGGATCGCGGGCGTGATCATCACCCCGCCCCCGTCTGGACCAGCGATCTCATGGCGCTGCTAGCCCTTCTGGGCATCGATGCCGGGCATGCGCGCACCAACCTGTCGCGGCTGGTGGCAAACGGCACCTTGCAGCGTGGCAAGGATGGACGCCGCACCGATTACCGGTTGAGCGCCGCAAGTGCCGCCGATTTCGCGCGCGCCGCTGCTGTCATTTACGGCGCTGACCTGCGCCAGCCCGCCGGCGAGATTGTCCTTGCAGCCCTTGATCTGTGCGCTGACCGCAAGGCCGCGCGTTTAGCGCTCGAGGCTGACGGCTTCCGCTTTCTGTCGTCGACGCTGGCGATGGCGTCGCGACATGAACGGGTGCCCGATATATCGCCGACAAACAAGGTGGTTTTTGCGGTTGCAACATCAACACCGGCGCTGCGATCAGCGGTGAACAAGCTCTGGCATCTTGATGATCTCAACCATGCCTATAGCCGGTTTGTCACGGCCTTCGACCCGGCGACGCGAGCGCTGGAGCCCGAGGAAGCGGTCATCCTGCGCATCGTCGCGACACACATGTTCCGCCGTCTGGTCCTGCGTGATCCTCTCCTGCCGACGGCGCTGCTGCCGGCTGACTGGCAGGGAAGCGCGGCACGCGCAGTTTTCATGCGTCAGATCAAGCGCACGGCGCGATCATCGGACGTCTGGTTTTCCCGGCATGGCTTTCGTGCTCCGACACGGTGAACGACAACGTTGTCATGCGCTGACGTCAAATATGTAACAAAAAAAATTGACTAAAAAATATTTTGTAACATAATTATCTGAAGCAACGGAGATGCGATCATGTACGCGCAGGCGCTCGACCAGAAAGATCGCAGTCCCGTCACCGCCGAAGATCCGGTGCGGCTGGAGCGCTTCGAGGCGCGGTGTGCGGTCGAGGACAAGATCGAGCCCAAGGACTGGATGCCGGAGGCCTATCGTCGCACCCTCATCCGTCAGATATCCCAACACGCGCATTCCGAAATCATCGGCATGCAGCCCGAGGGGAACTGGGTCACTCGTGCTCCCTCGTTACGTCGCAAGGCGATCCTTCTGTCGAAAATTCAGGACGAAGCGGGGCATGGCCTCTATCTCTACTCGGCCGCGGAAACTCTTGGTGTGAGCCGCGAGGAACTCAGCGAGCAGCTTCTGTCTGGCAAGGCGAAATATTCCTCGATCTTCAATTATCCAACCCTGACCTGGGCTGATATGGGCGCAGTCGGCTGGCTGGTTGATGGCGCGGCGATCATGAACCAGATCCCGCTCTGCCGCTGTTCCTACGGCCCCTATGCGCGCGCCATGATCCGCATCTGCAAGGAAGAGAGCTTCCATCAGCGCCAGGGCTTCGAGATCATGC
>JAKFVK010000051.1 GCA_021732205.1 Hyphomicrobiales bacterium
CGGTTCAATTCGGCCCGCTTGGCAACGCCATGGCTGATGTAATTGACCGCATCATAGCGCGTCATGTCCTGCTCCTGCAGGAAATAGGCGGCATGGCTTTCGCGCTCGGCAAAAATGGCGACAAGCACATTGGCGCCCGTCACTTCCTCACGCCCCGACGACTGGACATGGATGACAGCACGCTGAATGACGCGCTGGAAACCGGCGGTAGGCTTTGAATCATCGGATGAACGCACGACGAGATTGTCCAGCTCATTGTCGATATACTCTGCCAGATTGCGCCGTAACTCCTCGAGATCGACATTGCAGGCGCGCATGACGCTGCTGGCATCGGCATCATCGATCAGCGCCAGCAGCAGATGCTCGAGTGTGGCGTATTCATGGTGCCGCTCATTGGCGAAGGCCAGCGCACGATGCAGAGCCTGTTCGAGACTACGGGAGAATGAGGGCAATGTCGCTGTTCCTTTCGCTCGAATGTTGAAGAGCCCGACTCACTTTTTTTCCATGATGCATTGTAGCGGATGCTGGTGCTTGCGGGCGAAATCCATCACCTGCGTCACTTTCGTCTCGGCCACCTCGTAAGTGAAGACGCCACATTCACCAACGCCGTTATTGTGCACATGCAGCATGATGCGGGTCGCCGCATCACGGTCCTTGTTGAAAAAGCGCTCGAGCACGTGAATGACAAACTCCATCGGCGTGTAATCGTCATTCAGCAGCAGGACGCGATAAAGATCGGGACGCTTTACCTTGGTGTCGGTCTTGGTCACGACGGCGGTGCCAGAACCGCGACGCGTTTCCCCGCCCGCAGCCATCTGCGGCGCGGTCTTGTATGTCGGCTGGTCGCCGACAATCAGGGGCAATAAACAATCCACGATTTACACCTTGCGGGAATGACCTGCGCCATCATGCGACGCAACGGCGAACATGACAACACAACGCTGAACCACATCATAGGGAGCGATTTGCCGGATGCTCAAGGCCTGACATCGCTCCTCGTGATATTTAGGATGATTTGTCACGATTGCTAGAATTGCGGCGGCAGCGATGAGAATTTTCTATCCCCGCGCGACCATAACGCAAAAAAGCCCGGTCATTCCGGGCTTTTTGAGGCGAACAGAGTTTGAGCCGATGTGCTCACGCGTCAAACGCGATCATCAGAAGCGGAATATCCCTTCACGAAGCGCGCGAAATGGCCGCTTCGATGGGCTTGTAGGCATCTTTCGCCGCATCGGTTGCGATGGTCCCCACCTTCGTCAGATGGTGAACCAGGCTCTCATAGGCGGTTTTGGCAAACTCGCTGTGGATTTCCAGCGCCGTATCAAGGCTTTTGGCGCCCGAAAGCTTCTGGAAAACCGCCGCATTGGCTTCCAGCGCATTCCTGGAATAATCGGCTATTTCAGCGATGACGCTTTGCGCGCCCTTCTGCAGTTCGCCGAATGATTCGACCTGCTTGTCAAAGGTATCCTTGGTGAATTTCTGGATGTCCTCGAAACTGCTCATCTGTGTCTCCGCTGCGGGGACCATGGCCACGATGACGACCCCGCTCTGTATGAGTGAAAGTCACGCATCATCATTTTATTTGCGCTGCACAAATTTAACAAGAAATTTTTGCAACGCACAAATGCGTATCGTCGGCAAATTTTACCGGGTGGTAACCCCAAACGCTTAACTTCGAACAATCGTGTTTACCGTTGCCCAGTAGGGCAGCGCTGTTGTGTACCCAGTAAGGTTGCGTCCATGTCGTTGAGTTTGCTGTCGCACGCCGCTCAGATTTTCGGGCCGGGCGTTCCTGTTTCACCCGTCATCAATGCCCTTCTCATGACACTTGTCGGCCTCGTGGCGACAGCCTCGTGGGCCAGCGACATTCATCAGTGACGGGGCACACCATGCACATTCGCACAAAAAACGCCTTTGGCTCCGCGCTGTCCGGGCCGCTATGGCTGGCGGCCGCAACATTGCTGGCGATCACCGCCATCCAGCCGTCAGCAGCTGGCGAAGGCAGGCTGGCGTCGATCGTCATTGACGCCAATTCCGGCGATGTCCTGCAGCAGACCAATGCCGACAAGCAGCGCTATCCCGCTTCCTTGACCAAGATGATGACCCTCTATCTGCTCTTCGAACAGATCGAGGCCGGCAATTACGATCTAAATTCCCGACTGTCCGTTTCCGCCAATGCCGCTCGCCAGCCGCCGACACGCCTTGGCGTAAAGCCTGGTGGTACGATCACCGTCGAAGCTGCGATCATGTCGCTCATCACCCGTTCGGCCAATGATGTGTCCGTCGTCATTGCTGAAAACATCGACAGTGACGTGGACAGCTTTGCCCGTCGGATGACTGCAAAAGCCCATCAGATCGGCATGAGCCGCACCGTGTTTCGCAATCCCAACGGCCTGCCCAACAGCGAACAGGTCACAACCGCCCGCGACATGGCAACGCTTGGTCGCTCGCTCTTCGAGCGATTCCCCAAATTCACGCCCTATTTTGCCCGCCAGTCCTTTACCTATCAGGGACGGGTGATCCGCAACCACAACAAGCTGCTGGGACGCGTCGATGGTGTCGACGGCATCAAGACCGGCTACACGCGGGCATCGGGTTTCAATCTGGTAACCTCGATGCGCAGGAACGGGCGCCATCTTGTTGCCGCTGTCCTCGGCGCAGCATCAGGCCCGACGCGCGATAACCACATGCGCCACCTCGTTAAAGCACACGCGACGCAGCTTGCGGCGAAAAAGACCAGCTTCTCTCTGGCCATGCGCTCAAAAGCCCCTGCCGCGGCAGAAAAAATCCAGGTTGCGGCCGCTTCATCGCCGCCTCCGGCGAAGAAACCCGTGAACGACGATGCTGATGCGTCCCCAGAAAAAAGCCTGGCAGCACTGGCACAGACTGCGCTCGCCAAGGTTCCAGATCCCGCCCCTGCTGTCGCGGCCCCACAGCAGACAACCGCACCGCCGCCCGTGCGCGCATCGGCTGTAGCTCCTCCGCCCTGGCAGGTTGCCGGCACGCAGGTTGAGCAGGTGCAGGATATCCGCCCGCGCGTCAGCTCGGTTCTGCAGTGGCGCAGCGGTGCCGCTCCCGCCCGCAATACCTCATCCAATGAGCGCCAGGCCGACAAGGAACCAACCGGTTCAAGTCCGCCTCGCGCCGCCACTCTCACCGGCTGGGTCGTTCAGATCGCCGCCACCAACAGCGAAAACGAGGCGCTGCAACTGCTGAAGGACGCACGCGACGCTGCCCGCAAGCCGCTGTC
>JAKFVK010000156.1 GCA_021732205.1 Hyphomicrobiales bacterium
CATGACGCCGGCAAGCGTGCTTGGCGGTCGTCTGACGAGAGCGCTGCGCAATGTCCTTGAAACCTTCCCGGTTTTTGTTGCCCTCGTGGTCGTCGCCAACGCTGCTGGAAAGCAGGGGGATGCAACCGTGCTTCTGGGTGCCCAGATCTGGCTGTGGGCGCGTGTTGCCTATGTGCCGGTTTATGCGGCTGGCATCCCCGTGGCCAGGACACTGATATGGACGGTATCGGTTGTCGGCCTGTGTCTGATGCTTTCGCGCGTGGTGTGATCTTCAGCAACGAGGTTTTATTCGCCCATGCCTTATGATGTTGTTGTCATCGGTTCCGGCCCTGGCGGTTATGTGTGTGCCATCCGGGCAGCTCAGCTCGGACTTAAAACCGCCATCGTCGAGAAATGGTCGACCTTCGGCGGGACCTGTCTCAATGTCGGCTGTATCCCGTCGAAGGCACTGTTGCACGCCTCCGAATTGTTCGATGAGGCTGGTCATGGTTTCGCCGAATTCGGTATCCTCGTCGGCAAGCCGAAACTCGATCTGGCGATGATGATGAAGCATAAGGCGGATACGGTGGCAGCCAATGTCAACGGCGTCGCCTTCCTCCTGAAGAAGAACAAGGTCGATGCGCATATCGGAACCGGCCGCATTCTGGCTCCGGGGCGCGTTGAAGTGACGGCGGCTGATGGCAAGGTAAGCGAGCTTCAGACCAAATCTATCGTCATTGCCAGCGGTTCGGTGGTGGCGCCGTTACGTGATGGCAAGGGGGACGTGATCGAGGTCGACGAGACGATCATTGTCTCGTCTACAGGGGCTCTCGACATCGCCAAGGTGCCGGCCAAGATGATCGTCGTTGGCGCCGGCGTGATCGGCATGGAGCTTGGATCGGTGTGGCGCCGTCTTGGCGCCGAAGTGACGGTTGTTGAATTCCTCGACCGGACGCTGGCTGGACTTGATCTCGATGTCGCCAAGCAATTCCAGCGACTGATGGAAAAGCAGGGGATTGTTTTCCACCTCTCGTCCAAGGTGACCGGTATCGCCAAAACGAAGTCGGGCGCCAAGGTCACGGTTGAGCCGGTGGCGGGTGGAGAAGCGCAGACGCTCAGCGCGGATGTGGTGCTGATCGCCACCGGGCGCATTCCCTATACCGAGGGGCTTGGGCTCGATGCGCTGGGTATCGCGCTCGACCAGCGCAAACGCATTGTCGTTGATGCGCATTATGCCACCAATGTTGCCGGCATCTATGCCATTGGCGATGTCATTGCAGGGCCTATGCTGGCGCATAAGGCGGAGGATGAAGGTGTGGCCTGCGCCGAAAATTTAGCCGGCAAAGCAGGGCACGTGAATTACGACGTCATCCCCAATGTCGTCTACACGTTTCCTGAAGTCGCCAGCGTCGGCAGGACCGAGGAAGAGCTGAAGGCAGCGGGGATCGCCTACAATATCGGCAAATTTCCCTTCACCGCCAATGGCAGGGCGCGTGCCAATCGCACCACCGAGGGCTTCGTCAAGGTTCTCGCCGATCAGTCAACTGACGAGGTGCTGGGCGTTCATATCTTCGGCGCCGGCGCTGGCGACATGATCCATGAAGCAGCGGTGCTGATGGAATTTCGTGGTTCGGCGGAAGATCTGGCACGGACGTGTCATGCCCATCCCACCATGTCGGAAGCGGTGAAGGAGGCGGCACTTGCTGTCGGCAAGCGCGCCATTCATATCTAGGGTCAGGACCCATTAATTTGGACGAAACGGTGGGAGAGAAATGGCGCGAGGTTGAGGAGCAAGCCTGCAGGAAGTCGTCTGACTTTCAAAGGCTTGCGACATAAAGATCACGTCATTTCACCCCATCCGAAGGACAAGGCACGAATGGCAAACTGGTTCGTCGAAGCCCTCAACCATACCAAGGGGTATGCTTTTCGGGCTTCTCCTGCCATTTTATCCATTCGTGCCATGCCGTTTTGCCTAAATTAATGGGTCCTGACCCTAGCGTCAGACCTCAGCTCAGTGGCCTGCCAGCAAAAAATGCGGTGCAAACATGGCAATGGCGATCATCGCCATGCCGATAGCGCCGAATGCGCCTGAGGCAAGCACCACCATGCCAACCCCGGTGATGATCGCGGCTGACGCCAGAACGATGGCGATCTGCAAGGCAGCTGACCCGAATTCGAACCATTCATGCTTGTGATTGTAAAGCTCGCGCTTTTCTTCCTGTGCCTTGGCGCGGGCGCTGAGTTCCTTGCGCCCTTCGCCGGTTGACGGCTCGCTTTCGTAGCGCGCGGCATTTGCCTTCCAGTCAGCGATGCGTTTTTCCATCGCCGAGCGCACCTCCGGGTCAACGATCCCGACGAGCCGTGTTTCCATGTCTTCCGTGGCGGTTATCAAAGTCGTGCGGCGAACGGTCTTGGCCTGGTAGAAGGCCCACAGATTCGAAGCTTCGACATTGGCTGCCAGTCCCGATGTTTGTGAGTTCTTCACGCCCATCTCGGCAAAGGCCAACAGAAGGGCGAAAATGGCGATCATCAGGGCGATACGCTTGTTGCCGCCGTCATGTCCTCCATGGTGTTCGAGAAGTTCAGTCATTTTTTCTGCGGTTTCGGCCATGATGTTCTCCTGCGGTGGATAGCCTTCTAGCCGACAGTATGGCGATTGCAAGATGGCTGTCAGGCCCGCCGCGCGCGCGGATGGGCGCTCTCATAGCTCGCCAGCAGATGGGCGCTGTCGACATCGGTGTATATCTGGGTTGTCGACAGCGAGGCGTGGCCCAGCAATTCCTGGATCGCCCGCAAATCTCCGCCCCGCGCCAGCAGATGGCTGGCAAAGGAATGGCGCAGCGCATGAGGGGTGGCGGTGGCGTCAAGACCAAGGGAGAAGCGCGCACGTGCAACCGCATATTGAACAAGGCGCGCCTTGAGCGGGCCACCACGGGCGCCGCGAAAAATGACGTCGTCGGGTGCGAGCACGAAAGGGCAGAGCGCCAGATAAGCAGCAATTGCCTGATTGACGACAGGCAGCAGTGGGATCATTCGCGTTTTGCCACCCTTGCCGAGAATCCGCAGCGTTGTGGCGCGAGCCCCGTCGTCACGGCCGGTGATGGCGAGCGCTTCGGAGATGCGCAGACCACCGCCATAGAGCAGCGTCAGGACCGCAGCATCACGCGCCCTGATCCAGGGGGATGCATTGTCGTCAAGACTGTCGCCGGCAACAAGCGCGCGCGCGCTTGTTGCCGGCGACAGTCTTGACGACAATGC
>JAKFVK010000173.1 GCA_021732205.1 Hyphomicrobiales bacterium
GCAGATGACTTATGCGGAATTCCTCAAGCAGCGAGTTGAGCTCGTTTTCGCGTTTGCGGGCATTGGGCTCGACCACTTCGAGGACGGCCATGATGTTGTCCTCGACGCTCAACCCGCGGAAAATCGACGCTTCCTGCGGCAGATAGCCAATGCCAAGGCGCGCGCGCTGATACATCGGCAGCTTGGTAATATCGTGGCCATCAAGCTGAATGAAGCCGGCATCAGCCGGGATAAGGCCGGTGATCATATAGAAGATCGTTGTCTTGCCGGCACCATTGGGGCCAAGCAGCCCCACCGATTCGCCGCGCCCCACCGCCAGGCTGGCACCCTGGACGACTTTCCGGTTTTTGAAGCTCTTCTCAAGCCCCTCCGCCACCAGCCAGCTTTGCCCGTCTCGGGCGGCTGGCAGCTGCGGCGAGCCGGCGATGGCCGGGCGCGGCGCTGCCGGTCCGGCCCGGTGTGCTGATAGCTTGGCGGAAGTTAAACCCGAATGATCTGTCTTCAATATCGCCGGTGCACGCAATTTGTCCTTCGCAAGGCGCCCGAACAGGTCGACCTTGGCGACGCTCGACGTCACTCGTGCGAAAATTTGCTTCACTGCTATCGAACACCCGGTTTCATGAGGTCGCTGAACGGTTCTGTTTGGACGCTCGGACGTAACGATGTCTCCATCGCATGCCACAGCCCGGCAGGCGAGCGCAATTTTCATGCCACAACAAGATTACCAGAATCTGTTCAGCGCCACGATGACGCATGTATGCGAGTGATTCCGCCGGGGGCTCAGTTTTTGCGCTTGGCAGCGGGCGGTGGCGCCGCGCCTTGCGGTGGCTGAGCCGCAGGCTGGGCGCAGCCCGTCCCCGCACTCCCTTGGGGCGAGGGCGAATCACCAGGAACGAGGATGCTGCGCACCCGCGCGCCGGGAGCGCCCTCAACCTGGGCCTGATTGGTCCGCAGGTTGACGACCAGGCGCGGTCCCGTGACCACGTTCTGGCATTGGGTCAGGACAACATTACCGCTGAGGATGAGGGTCTCGCTGGCGCGTTCGTAAACAGCGGCGTCGCCTGTTGCCTGCTGGTCACGCTGGACGAACAGCACTTTGCCGGTCATTTCAATTCGCCGCACGCTTTGGTTTGAATTGGCCGCTGCGGGCTTGTTGGCTGAAGTGTTGCCGGTCAGATCGGCATCGTAGAACACCGTCATCGTGGAGGAGCGCACTGTCATATCGCCGCGCGCGGCAACCACATTGCCGGTGAAAACGGCTCGCTTGTCCTTGTCGAGCACTTCCAGGCGATCGGCATCGATGGTGATGGGTCCCGAGCCGCCGATCGCGTTGGGTGCCGGCGCTGCCGGGGCTTGCCTGGGTTGGGCGAGCAATGGTCCGCCGTCCATGGCCAGCATGAATCCCGCTGCCATCAGCGCGCTCAAACAGGGCAGGCGTAAGGCTGTAATCAGGGTCACGGTCATGGGCTCTCTGGCGGCAGATGGAAGATGGTCTTCACCCGCCCGTCAAAGACGATGCGCTCACCACCGCTATGGACCTGCATGCGGTCGGCAAAGATGCGATTGTCGCCATTGCGCACCTCCACCGGTTCCTCGGACTCCATTGAAGAGGTTTTAGTGAGGACCGTCATGCTCTTGAGAAAAAGTTCATAGCCAAGCGTCGTGTTGACGCGCACATTTCCCTGCGCAATGAAGCGATTGGCCTCGCCGTCGAAAAAACCTTTGTCGGAAAGGATGCGGACCTCGTTGTTTCCGGCAAGTTCCATGTGCGCATCGAGCTTGTCGAGCTGAATTTTGCTCGGTGCGGCGATATCTTGTCGCGCCCGCTCGGCAGACAGCGAATAGCGGCGCCGGTTGGCGTCATACCCCGTCAGATGAGGGTGCGCCATTTCGAGTGTCGATCCGTCAAGACGGACGGGAAGAAACGAAATCGATCCGAGGAATGAGCGGGCGGCACCAAGGCCGATAAAGGCGATGATGGCGATGCCGACAAGCGCCGGCAGCAGCCAGCGCAGGCGGCGCACCAGCCGGCTGTGGCGCGCGGCGGCGGCATAGCGTTCGCCTGAAATGATCGCGCTCATGTCCTGGAAAGTCCCTGAAATCCGTCCATATCATCTGCCTATGCCGCAAGAAGGTGATTTTTTGACGGCAAGCCGTACGGATCAGGAATGGGCAAAAATATCGCTCTCCGCCCAGCCAGCCAGATCGAGCGCCGCGCGCGCCGGCAGGAACGAAAAACAGGCCCGGGCAAGTTCGCTGCGCCCTTCGCGCTCCAGCATGGCATCAAGTTTCTGGCGAAGCTCATGGAGGTAGAACACGTCAGAGGCGGCATAGAGCTGTTGCGCCTCGCTTAAACTCGCCGCCCCCCAATCGGATGATTGCTGTTCCTTGGAAAGATCGCGGGCAAGAAGTTCGCGCACCAGATCCTTGAGGCCGTGGCGATCAGTATAGGTGCGCACCAGGCGCGAGGCAATTTTGGTGCAATAGACGGGCGTCGTCAGCACCCCGAAGGCGTTGAGCAGCACGGCGATATCAAAACGCCCGAAATGGAACAGTTTTTCCACGTTCGGATCAGCGAGCATGCGGCTCAGATGCGGAGCGGAAATTTGCCCCTTGGCGATGCGTACCAGATCGACCGTGCCATTGCCGTTTGTCAGCTGCACGAGACACAGCCGGTCGCGTCTCAGATCAAGTCCGCGCGTCTCGGTGTCGATGGCGACCACCGGACCTGCTTGCCATCCCGCAGGCAAATCACCCTCATGCACGTCGATTTTCATGATTTTTTCGCTCTCGCCCCGTTTTCATGCCCAATCAACACTTTCCGGGCGCGCATCGCAAGCGATCAATGTGGTCCTGATCGCCTCGAGATCATCAGCTTGCCGGCTGCTGCACATCGAGGATTTGAGATTTGTGGTGCCCAGGAAAGGACTCGAACCTTCACGGTGTTACCCGCTGCTACCTGAAAGCAGTGCGTCTACCAATTCCGCCACCTGGGCCCAGATGCCTCGAATAGGGGTAAAGCGCCGGACTTGTCAACGCACAAGGGCAGGCACCACGATGACCTGACCCTGACACAAGCTTGTGCTGGACGGCACAAGCGCGGTCAGCTATGCGGCAGGGTATCATTTGTCAGCTGCATCGGCGACAACAGCGGGGAAGCGTGATGGCGGGACGAAATGAGCGCCTGGTGACCGTTTTCGGCGGATCGGGCTTTGT
>JAKFVK010000080.1 GCA_021732205.1 Hyphomicrobiales bacterium
TACAACTTCGGGCGAAGGCTCAAGACCCTCAAAGGCCTCACGCCTTACGAGTTCATCTGCAAACAATGGACAATCGACCCCGAAAAGTTCACTCTAAACCCGTTCCATCAAATGCCGGGACTGAACACCTAGGGTCAGTATGGGGGACTATCACATTCTGGACTTGAAGGAACGGAGTGTGAAAGGCCGTAGTGTATTGAAATAAAAAGACAATCGAAGGCAGATAGAATGCGGCGTGTTCTGGACTAAAATGATCGAAAAGGCGCAATCTGACCAACAGTTCTGGACGGAAGCCGATCAAAAAGGAACACGAAAAAGCTAATAATGGCAATATGATAATAGAGGAGCGGCTGGAGCAGGCGTCACAGTTCGCCAACCGGAACTGTGACGCCATCGTCACAGTTCGCAAGCAGCGTCACAGTTTCAGAAAGCATAGATATATCAACGCGGTCCGCGCTTGAGGCAGGAAGAGCCAATTGTGGCGAACTGTGACGATGGCGGCTCATGAGCGAGTGGCGCAGGGAGAGCGGGATCGAGGTGTAGGCTTTGCGGATGGGGCTGCGGTTTGCGTCGTTTATCCTTGCATTTGGCGTGCGGCGCAGGGCCGCAAATGCGGACAAGATTTTTCCAGCTGACGCAGGTGCCTTCAGGTGATCGGAACCCCGGCCCGCCGCGACAGGAGCAACCGGTGCAGCGAGCGGCCGCTTCATCAATGGTGGCAGCAAAGCCCAACAAGCTCAACGCACTCACCAGCACCATCGCACGGTATCTCATAGCAGGCGCTCCGTCCAAAATGCGCGGCCAGCCACCTCGATCATCGCCGCGTCATCACGCGACAGGGTTTCCGGCAGGTACTTATCGCGGTTATCCGAGATCAGCATGACCGAACCGTCGATCTGTCGCTGAATACGCTTCAGTCGCAGCCCGTCAGGCGCGCGGATGGCGTAAATACGACCGTCTTGCAAATCGCTGACAGCCGTGTTGATCAAAACCAGCATGCCGTCCGGAACCGTTGGCTCCATGCTGTCTCCGTGCGCCCGCACGGCGCGAACGCGCTCTGGTTTGATGTGGAGCTTGCGCAGAAACCCAATTGGGAAGGGAAGATGCGCCACGATCTCCGCACCGTCATTATCGATCGCAGGACCAGCACCCGCGCTTACGTCGAGAATTGGGATATGGACGACCTCTAGTCTGGCCTCAATTGTGGCCGTATTCGGCGATTGATGACCCAATGCGGCACTTTTGGTTTCAAAAAAACTGGAGATCGGACTTGCTGTGGCATCCGCGATCCGCTCCAGAACGACAGCGGCCGGTGAAATAGCTCCGCGAACGTATTTGTTTAGCGTGCTCAAGGGTATGCCAGAGCGGTCCGCGACAACAGACGCTCCGCCCGCAGCTTTGACTGCAGCTTTGATTTTTTCAGCGAGGCGCTCCTCGTCTAGACCTAATGCGGTAGCCAAATCCATTTTATGACCTTTTAAGGCTTGACATTGTGCCTTATACGATCATACTCCCTCAAGAAACATCGTCAGACATGATTAACACAGCCTGAAACGGCTAGCGAGAGGGCACAATGCGGCGGCATTGGCACAAAGAAGACATCAAAGCTGAGCTTAGGAAGCGTGGGACGAACCTTCATGCGCTGGCGCGTCAACATGGTCTCGTGCCGAACCACATGGCCCGCGCCCTGCGCTTCCGGTTTCCGACCTATCACGCGGTGATCTCAAGCTATCTCGGCGTGCCGGTGCAGGAACTCTGGCCGCATTGGTATGGGCCGGACGGCGCGCCACTCGGGCGGACGCGGCATGACGCGCGTTCGCGCCGGTCAGCACATGCGATTGCTGCGGAGTGAGGGCGATGGCTGAGGTTAATCCCACCACGCACTTAATTGACCTGCCTTCACAGGCCACAGTGGGCGGAGGTCATCGTACAGATGATCATGAGCGCGGTGTGCATGCAGGATCAGGCTCGGATCGTTCGGGCGCTGTGCCAGCCATGCATTGTGGCCTTCAAGGATGGCAGCCGCCTGCAGGCAGTAGCGAATTGCCGCCAGCGCTAGAAGGAAGCCCTCTTCCGTGGATTTCTTACGAAGCAGTGCAAGCCGCTTTTGATCGTCGGCTTGAACGACGCGCTCAACGGATGCGCGATCGGAGAGCAAGACTTCTGTCAGGGTGCCATCAAGCTCATCCGGTTTCAGACGTCGGCGCCATTGCTCCTCGTAACGCTGATCATCCAGCAACCGGCGAAGCGCTGCAGCCTCTCCCAAGCACAATTGAACGTCTCTGGACATCGGTGCGCTCCTTTTTCAGCAGCTTCGCGCCGAGCCGTCAGAACGGCAAGGGGGGTGCGTGATGGTACGCTGGCTATCGGCGTCAGAACTGGCTGCGGCTAAACTTAACGGAGTGCCTCAATCCCGTGAGAATGCCGCCCGTTTTATCGCGCGCATCATCCCACAAAGTCCCGAGCTGGTCCGCCCGCGGCGGGGGCGCGGTGGCGGGCTGGAGGTGTCGGAGCTTGCCCTGCCCGACGCCGCACGAGACGCGCTGAAGGCTCAGTCTACTGTCGCCCAGATCAGGCCGTCTGACGCCCAGGAACTGGCCGACGCGCTGGAGAGCGACAAGCGTCAGATCGCGACCATCGCCATGGGCTCTCTGACGGCGCGGCAGAGGCGCGTCATGGAGGCACGCCAGACAATCCTGCTGGCCATTGAAGCGCAGGCGATATCGACCGGATGCGGCAAAGACAATGCCATCCGCCAGCTGGTCGCCGCCGCAGCTGCTCAAACACTCGACCCGTCGCAAACCGAAATCATCTGTGTTGCGAATGACAGGACAGGAAAGCGCAGCGCATCTCTCTCCCGCGCCACGCTCTACGAGTAGTTCCGTCTGCGCGAGAAATACGGGCCGGCAGGTCTATCGCCAGATAAGGCTCTGCAGAAACGTCAGGAAAAGCGCGGGCTCCCAGATTGGTTCGACGGGTTTTTGCAGATCTATGGGCGACCGACGAAGCCAAGTGTCGAGCAAGCTCTGCGGGAGTTTAGCCAGTCGCTGGCGCCAGATACGCCAAAGCCGACCGTCAAGCAGGCGCGCTACTGGCTGAAAAAGATGCCACAGCTTGAAAAACTGAAGGGCCGCGAAGGCAAGCTCGCCCTGCGCGCCCGGCTCGCCTACACCGCCCGCGATTTCTC
>JAKFVK010000208.1 GCA_021732205.1 Hyphomicrobiales bacterium
CATAGCCGCACTGGCCGCAATCCTGCTGCGCCATGGCGGCAAACAATTTCTGCCTGACGGAGCGCCCCTCGGCGCGTTTCAGCCGCTCGGCAATCTCCATGGCCGGATCATGCCAGGGCGCATCGTCGGCTTCGGCTGGCGGTGCGTTCAGAAGGGCCGAAACCTCGCCGGGAGCCAGCGCCGTCACGGCTGCCGTATCAAGCTTCAGATAGCCGGCGAAAAAACCGCTCAGCCAGGCGCGCTGGGCGGCCTCGAACGGTGCTGTCTCGGGCAGAAGATCGTAACTTTTGACCAGCGGCGGATTGATCGTCATGACGCACCTCCCGCAAGCGCCTTCAGCGTCTCGTCATCAACGCGATGGGTGAAGGCCTGAAAGCTTTCGTCCGGGGATGTGCGGTGCGCTTGCCACGCCTTAAGCAGGCGCTCGACATGGCCGGCGGCCTCGCCTGCCGGCACCTTGGGCCATAGCAGGCGTCCGATCATCGCCTGATCGGCGAAGCCGCCGCCGACAATGATATCGTAGCCCTCAATCGTATCGCCCTCATCGTTGACCGGCACCGGCGCGCCGACCAGCCCGATATCGCCGATATAATGCTGGGCGCACGAGTGATGACAGCCCGTGACATGAATATTGACCGGCTGGTCGAGCACAAGCTTCTGGTCAAGGCTCGCGGCGATCCTCACCGCGTCTTCCTTGGTGTAGGCAGCGGCGAATTTGCATCCCGTCTTGCCGGTGCAGGCGACCAGCCCCGAGGCCAGCGTGCTGGCGCTTGCCGAAAGGTCAAGCGCGGCAAGTCCGGTGATCACCGCCTCCACATCGCCGTCGCGCACGCCTGACATCAGCAGGTTTTGCCAGACGGTGAGGCGTATATCGCCATCGCCATAACGCCCAGCGAGCATCGCCAGTCCACGCACCTGGTCGACGCTGAGCCGGCCTACCGGACAATGAACACCAATCCAGTTCAGGCCCGGTTGCTTCTGCGCCCGCACGCCGATATGCGCCTGACGATCAATTGGCGGGCGCGGAAGAAGCTCGCTTTCGCTGAGGCGGGTAAGCTTCCTGCCGAGGAGCGTTTCCACCTCGCCCAGAAAGCGCTCGAAGCCCCACGCATCGAGGAGATATTTGAGCCGTGCTTTGGTGCGATCAGTGCGCGTGCCATGTGAAATGAACACGCGCACAATGGCGTCCGCCACCGCGATGCAGTCCTCGCTCGTGCAGAACAGACCGGTGGCGCGCGCCAGATCCTTGTGGCCGGTGATACCGCCCAGCGTCACGCGCCACATCAGCTGTTTGTAGTCGTTGTCCTTTGCTCTGAGTTGAACCGCTTGGAAGCCGATATCATTGGTCTCTTCCAGCGTGGCGATGATCCCGCCGCCGTCGAAGGCGACGTTGAATTTGCGCGGCAGACCATAAAGCGAGCGGTCATTGAGAATATGCTTGTGCCAGTCGCTGGCAAGCTGCCTGGTGTCGGCAATTTCCTGCCCGTCGATCCCCGCCGTCGCGCCCCCGGTGACGTTGCGGATGTTGTCAGCTCCCGAGCCGCGGGTGTTCAACCCGAGATTTTCAACCGCTTCCACCACCGCCGCACCGCTTGAGGGCGCAATCTCGCGCAGTTGCAGATTGGCGCGCGTCGTTACATGGACGTAGGGGCCACCATGACGCTCGGCGATGTCAGCTACGCCGGCGAACTGCCAGTGCGTGAGGATGCCGTTGGGAATGCGCAGCCGGCACATATAGCTCGTCTGCGTTGGCGCCACATAGAACAGGCCGTAATAGCGCCAGCGGAAATTATCCTCCGGCTTCGGCGCCTCGTTGCGGCGAGACTGTTCCTTGAAGCGCGCATAGGCATCGAACGGGTGCTCGGTCCGCTTCCATTTTTCCTGATCCACCAGCTTGCCGCCAGCCGCCGTCACGCTGTCCTGAGCGGTCATGTGGATCGCATCGGGTCCGGACGGAGCTGAAGGCGCAACCGGCGCTTTGCCCGCGAGCTTGCCAGCCCCGATGCCGGCCGCAAAACCTTCAAGATAACGCTTCTGTTCGCTGGAAAAATCGCTGCTCATGTCACGCCGCTTTCTCTGACATGTGAGATACGAAGGCGCGCCCATGAATGAGGTCGCGGCGCATCGCTGCGATCGATCGGCCCGAGCGGATGAGATCGCGGTACCACAGCCCGTCCTCGGTATCGCCAACCAGAACGCACCCGATCAGGCGGTCGCCTGAAAACACCAGGCGGCGGTATGTCCCGTTCGCCCGCGCCTCGATGACGGCGCTGCTGACGCTGTCACCGTCACTTGACATATCGCCGGCAGAAAACACCGGCACGCCAGAGACCTTGAGATTGGTGGCAGGCGCCATGCCGGCAAAGGCAGCCGGTTCGCCACAAAAGGCGCTTGCAAGCACGTCGGCTTGCGCATAGGCGGGCTCGATCAGCCCGTGGACGATGCCGCGATGCTCGGCGCATTCGCCGATGGCGAAGACATCCGCCACATTTGTCGCCATCTGGTCATCGACGATGATGCCGCGCCCGACCGCCACACCAGCGGCCCTGGCAAGTGCTGCATTGGGTTTGATGCCGACTGCCATCACCACCATGTCAGCTGCTATCTTCCCGCCATCGGCAAGGAGAACGCCATCCACTCCGCTGTCGCCGGTGATTGCCTGCGTCTGCGCCTTGAGAATGACGCGGATACCACGCCGGCGCAGCGCATCGAGCAGGAAGGCAGCGCCGCGCTCGTCAAGCTGGCGCTCCATGAGCCGGTCCATGACGTGGAGCAGCGTCACCTTCGCGCCGCGACGGGCCAAGCCTGATGCCGCCTCGATGCCGAGGAGCCCACCGCCGATTACCACCACCGGCGTTCCCGGCCCGACACCGGCCTGCATCACGGCGACATCATCGAGGTCACGGAAGACCACAACCCCCGCTAGCGTGGCGCCCGGCACCGGCAGACGGATCGCCTGCGAGCCGACGGCAAACACCAATTGGTCGTAGTTGTGGCGCGTTCCGTCGGCTGTTACCGCCACCTTGGCAACCGTATCAATGCTTTGGACGGTGGCGCCACAGATAAGGCGGACACCCTGCGCGGCATACCAGTCACGGCTTCTCAACTGGACGCCATCATCGTCATTGTCGCCGGCAAGCAGGGAGGACAACAAAACACGATTAT
>JAKFVK010000022.1 GCA_021732205.1 Hyphomicrobiales bacterium
TGGGACGAGCAGGCGTTCGGGCGCGAATATGATCTCGATGTCTTCATGCTGGTCGCCGTCAGCGATTTCAACATGGGAGCGATGGAGAACAAGGGTCTCAACATCTTCAACGACAAATATGTGCTTGCCGATCCCAGGCGCGCGACCGACAGCGATTTCATCGATATTGAAGCGATCATCGGCCATGAATATTTCCACAACTGGACAGGCAACCGCATCACCTGCCGCGACTGGTTCCAGCTGTGCGTGAAGGAGGGCTTGACGGTCTTTCGCGACCAGGAATTCACCGCCGCCATGCGCTCTCCTGCGGTCAAGCGGATCATGGATGTGCGGCGGCTGCGATCGGCGCAATTCGTCGAGGATCAGGGTCCGCTTGCTCACCCAGTGCGGCCCAATTCCTATAAGGAAATCAATAATTTCTATACGGCTACCGTTTATGAAAAGGGCGCCGAGATCATCCGTATGCTGCTCACCCTGATCGGTGAGGAGTGTTTCTCCAACGGGATGGCCCTCTATTTCGAGCGCCATGACGGGCAGGCGGTGACGGTCGAAGATTTCATCACCTGCTTTGCTGAGACAAGCGGGCGTGATCTGGCGCCTTTCATGCGCTGGTATGAGCAGGCAGGCACGCCGGTTGTATCCGTCGATCTCGCTTACGATGTGGCGGCACAAACGGCGACCCTGGCCTTCAAACAGACCTTGTCGCCGGCAGCAGGGGGCAACGCCTTGCCGCAGACCATTCCCGTCCATATCGGACTGCTCGACCCTCAGGGGCGGGACATGGAGTTGCGCACTGCTGATGGCGCGGCGGCCGGTAACGTCATCATTCTTGATGAGGCGACATGCGAGGTGACTTTCCATCGCATCGAGCAACGGCCCGTTCCCTCTCTTCTTAGAGGGTTTTCGGCACCCGTTCGCCTTGACGTCTCGCTGTCTGATGATGATCTCGTTTTTCTGCTCACCCACGACAGCGACAGCTTCAACCGCTGGCAGGCAGGCCAGACGTTGGCAACGCGGCAGATGGCGGCAGCGGCGAGCGGGCGGAAGATCAAGGCCGGAGGTGTCAAAGCCTACCTGCATGCTCTGGCACAAGCGATCGAGGCCAGCGGCACTGACGACGCGTTCCTGGCCCTTCTGCTGACCCTGCCAAGCGAGAGCGATATCGCCCGCGAGATCGGCACCAACATTGATCCTGAAGCCATCCATATCGCCAGACGCGATCTGCGTCGGCGCATCGGCTTATCACTGCGAGAGCAACTGATCACGCGCTGCACGGCCCTGCTCGCCAACGATGTTCAGTCAATGAGCGGAACGGCAACAGCACGGCGAGCCCTGCGCAATGCCTTGCTCGATTTGCTATGCACGCAGGCTGATGAGCGTGTGCTCGATATGGCGGAGCGTCAGTTCCGCGATGGCCAGACGATGACCGAGGTTTATGGCGCCCTCATTGCCTTGTCACAGCACGATTGCAGGCAGCGCAGCGAGGCGCTCGCGGCGTTCTATGATCGTCACAAGGGCGACGCGCTGGTCATTGATAAATGGCTCGCCGTTCAGGCGATGGTGGGCGAAACACAGACATTGAGACAGGTCGAGGAGCTGACCAGGCATCCGGCTTTCCGCCTGACCAATCCAAACCGGGTGCGGGCATTGCTGTCGACGTTTGCATTTTCCAATCCCAGCCAGTTCAATCGGCAGGATGGCGCAGGGTATCGTTTCATCGCCGATCAGGTGATGGCGCTTGACCGCATCAACCCGCAGATTGCAGCCAGGCTGGCAACAGCTTTTCGTGCCTGGGCCATACTTGAACCCCGACGCCGGCACCTGGCGCGGGCGGAACTCGAGCGTATCGCCAGCGGTGGTGGCCTATCGCTGGACCTGGCGGAAATGGTCCAAAGGACGCTTCAAATCTAGGGTCCAGACCTATTCATTTCAACGCAACGGCATGAAAAGGGTGGATGAAATGGCAGGAGAAAGGCGAGAAGCATACTCAACCGTATGGTTGAGCCTTTCGACGCCCCATTTCGCCTCCCTTTTCTTGTCCGCAGGATCGTGGCAGGAAACGCGATCTCCATGTCGCAAGCCCTTGAAAGTCAGACGACTTCCTGCGGCCTTGCTTCGCGATCTCGCGCTTCCTGCCAGCGACCGTTGCGCTGACATGAATGGGTCTGGACCCTAGGGTCGATGGCCCGTCGACAAATTTTCCACAATCACCGTCAATAAATTATGGACAAGACGATTCGTGTCGATTCTACTCGTGCTGATTCGGCCTGGTGTACGGCGTTTTTCATCCAGGACGGCGGATTTCCATCTGTAGCATTCCAAGTAACTGCTTTTCTGGAGAGGCTCTGCATGCCGCGGGAGCTAACTTCGCGCCGTGGCGCGGAGGCGCGTGTTCTGTTGTCTGTGAGGCGTTGGCTTGCGGCGAATGCAGCACGGCTGACCGGCTCAAATTGGCTTCTTCGAAGCAGCGTGCCTGCCCTTGTGATCCTGTTTATCGCGTCCTTCGGCGTATCAACTTTTGTCTCGCTGTTCCAGGAGCGCGATGACGCGCTTTATGATGCGCGGCTCGACATGCGTCTGATGGCCCAGACACTGGCAAATGGATTGCGTGACGCAACCGACAAAGATGACGCCGGCCGGGCGTTCGACCAGGCGATCAATGCGCTCGGCACGAGCGCCGATGAGCGGCGGATTGGCCAGGGACGCGCCCACCTTCTGATCGATCCGGATGGGCGGATCGCCTACTCCACCGCGCCGCGGGACTATCCCCAGGGGACTCTTTTGTTGTCGCAAGCTCCCGGTCTGGAGTCGCTCCTGCGATCGGGGGATGTCGGCGGCGTCAACGAGTTTTCCCAGCCTAACGGCCAATTAATGCTGACGGCCATCGAGCGATTGCCAAAGCGCGCTGGAACCATTGTCGAGATTCAGGCGATGGCCCATGCGCTGGCGCAATGGCGTCAGCGAGCGGTCACCCAGGTCTCATTGTTCATTGTCACCAGCTTCGTTGTCCTCATGCTGGGATTTGCATTCCACTGGCAGGCATTGCGCGCGCGCGAAGCCAATATTGTCAGCGACAGGACGCGGGCCCGCCTCGATCTGGCGCTGGATCGCGGACGTTGCGGGCTGTGGGATTGCGACCTGCGCAATG
>JAKFVK010000009.1 GCA_021732205.1 Hyphomicrobiales bacterium
CGATGGCGTGGCGCGCCATGTGACGCTGGCGATCGCCACCGGAATCGCCGGCCTGTCAGTGGAGGATTCAACTGGCGATGCGGCAAAGCCGCTCTATGACTTCGACCATGCGCTGGCCAGAGTGAAAGCGGCACGGGCAGCCGTTGATATGACGCAAAGCGGCGTCGTACTCACGGCGCGCGCCGAGTGTTTTCTCGTCGGCGTCAACGATTTGTCCGAGACGATTCGCCGCCTGACGGCCTATGCGCAGGCGGGCGCTGATTGCCTCTACGCACCCGGGCTGAGGTCGCGTGAGGACATCATGGCGGTCATCCAGGCGGTGGCGCCGAAACCGGTCAACATCCTCAACGCCGCGCCCGCCTTCAGCGTTGCCGATCTGGCGGCGATGGGAGCCCGGCGCATCAGCATCGGCGGGGCGCTGGCACGCACCGCCTGGGCAGCCGCAATGACGGCGGCAAAGGATCTTGCGACGCAAGGATCGTTTGGCGCTTTTGCTTCCGGCAGAGTCTACGGGGAAATTGACGGTTTCTTTCGCGCCGATGCAAAGACCCGGCAGCGATGACAGGCAAGCTCGCCACATGGACGCCTCGTCCACGCCCTGATGGGCGCACGCTTGTCGGGCGCGCCGTGCGGCTTGAAAAACTCAGTGCGGCCCGCCATGGCAATGATCTGGCCCGGCTTCTGTGCGGGGATGGCGTGGCGGCCCTTTACGACTTTCTCGGTGACCCGCCGCCTCAGGCCCCGTCCGATGTCATCGCCTGGGCGCAGCGCGCCGAAGCTTCGCCTGATCCTTATTTTCTTGCCATCATCGATCAGGCAACGGGAAAGGCTGTCGGGCGGCTTGCCTTGATGCGTGTCGATACCGTCCATGGAGGCATCGAGGTCGGCCACGTGCTCTATGCGCCCGCCCTGCAGCGCTCGATTGCGGCGAGCGAAGCGCAGTTTCTGCTGATGTGCCATGTCTTCGATGATCTTGGCTATCGCCGTTATGAATGGAAATGCAACGCGCTGAACCGCCCCTCGCGCAATGCCGCAAGGCGACTTGGCTTTCTCTATGAAGGCGAGTTTCGCCAGCACATGGTGGTCAAGGGACGGAACCGCGACACGGCGTGGTTTTCCATGCTTGACGGTGAATGGCCTCGCCGGCGCCTGGCTTTCGAGGCTTGGCTTGATCCAGCGAACTTCGCGCCCGATGGCGGCCAGAAGGTGACGCTTGGCGTCCACATGGCGCTTGCCTCAGCGCCGCCCGAAGATGGCCCCTTGATGCGCCGTTTGCGCCGCGCCACTCCCGCAGACAGCGCCGCGCTTGCCGCCTTCCAGGAGGACGCCTATGCGCTCAACCGGACCATCACCGGGCGCACGCCGATCCCCTTGACCTGGGATTACGCGCGCGTTGTCGGTCACTGGGAGTGCTGGTTGGTGGACGAGGCCGGCTCCATCGATGCAGCACTTCTCGTCGAGCCGCGCAGCGATGACCTCTATCTCCACAGCATCGCCGTCCATCCTCGTGCCCGTGATCACGGGCTTGGTAACACATTGCTGAGATTTGCCGAAAGGCGGGCAGCTGTTCATGCTGGCGGGACACTGCGCTTCATCACCAACCAATTGCTCACGCGCAACGTCGACTGGTATCTGGCGCGTGGCTTCGTGATCGAAAAATTCGAACGCGTGGATGAGCGCACGATTGTCCATTTTTTCAAACGGATCAGGGGAAATGACCATGAACGCTAGACTTGCCGGCAAGATTGCGGTGGTGACGGCAGCAGCTGCAGGGATCGGGCTTGCGACCGCCCGCGCGCTGGCGGCTGAAGGCGCGCGCGTGATTGCAACCGATATCAACCGCGAGGCGCTTGATGCGGCGCTGACGGGCGTGCGCGGGGTGAAAAGGCGGCGCCTTGATGTGCGCTCGACGCGGCAGGTGGCAGCGCTGGCCGAAAAGATCGGCCCGGTTGATATCCTGTTCAATGCGGCAGGCTTCGTGCACCATGGTACGGTGCTGACGACCGATCAGGCGTCCTGGGATTTTTCCTTCGATCTCAACGTCACCTCGATGCACCGCATGATCCAGGCCTTCCTGCCGGGCATGCTGGAGAAGGGAGGCGGTTCAATTGTCAACGTCGCGTCCGGCGCCTCAAGCGTGCGCGGCATTCCCAATCGCTATGTCTATGGCACGACCAAGGCAGCCGTCATCGGCCTGACCAAGGCCGTTGCCGCCGATTTCATTCGCCAAGGGATCAGATGCAACGCCATCTGCCCGGGGACGATCGAATCGCCCTCGCTCGATCAGCGCATCGCGACACTCGCCAAGGCTGAGGGCAAGGATGAAACAGTCGTGCGCAAGGCGTTCATTGATCGCCAGCCCATCGGGCGCCTTGGCACAGCCCATGAGGTGGCGATGCTGGCGGTCTATCTGGCATCCGATGAGGCAAGCTACACCACTGGCACAATTCACATCATCGATGGCGGATTTTCGCTATGAATGTGCTGGTCCACGATACGGACCACTCGACGGAGAGAAGAAGGAAACATCGATATGCGTATTCTGATGCTTGGCGGCGGCGGCATGGTGGGACAGAAGCTGGCGACCCGACTTGCCAAAGATGGCCAGGTGGGCGGCAAGAGCATTTCAGCCCTGCTGCTGCATGATGTCGTCGAGCCGGCAAAGCCGGAAGCGCCCTTTGCGCTCACCAGCAAGGTGAGCGATCTCTCAGCCCCCGGCGAAGCGGCAGCGCTTATTGCCTTCAAGCCCGATCTTGTCTTCCATCTGGCGGCGATCGTCTCGGGCGAGGCGGAAGCCGATTTCGACAAGGGGTATCGCATCAACCTCAACGGCACGTGGAATCTGTTCGAAGCGCTGCGCCACGCCCAGCTGTCACCGCGGGTGGTCTTTACCTCATCGATTGCTGTCTTCGGCGCCCCGTTTCCTGCGGCGATTGACGATGAATTCCTGACAGCCCCGCTCACCAGCTATGGCACGCAGAAGGCGATTGGTGAATTGCTGCTCGCCGATTATACGCGCAAGGGCCTCTTCGATGGCATCGGCATCCGCCTGCCGACGATCTGCGTGCGCCCGGGCAAGCCCAACAAGGCGGCATCAGGCTTCTTTTCCAA
>JAKFVK010000066.1 GCA_021732205.1 Hyphomicrobiales bacterium
CCAGCCCGTGCGGTTTTGCGCATAGGCGACGATGTCGGGCGTGCCATCGCCAAAGGCTAGACGGACGCCGGTTGCCAGTTTGAAGCGTTGCGCCCGCTGCCGCACCTGGGCGCGTAACGCCTCCATCTCTGGCGTGTCGTCATCAAGCGCAGAGGAGATGTAATGATATTCGCCCGGCCCCGCTCCCTGGCGCTGCTTCACCGCAGGCAGGATGCCGCCCGCGCGCAATTCTCTGAGCGCTGACCACGCCCTGACCACGCCCGCCAGCGTGTTGCGATCAGCAATGCCAAGGCCGGTATGTCCGAGCAGCAGCGATGTCAGCACCAGATCGGCGGCAGGAGAGGCGCCGCGCAGGAATGAGAAATTTGTTGCCGCAACCGGTTCGGCATAAGGCGGCGCCGGGCGATCCCTCATGCAAAAAGCCCGTGCAGAAACCAGCGCGGATGAGTGGTGCTGTTGTCATAAAGCCCCTCGCGAAAAATCCAGAAACGTTGACCCCTGGCATCTTCCACCCGGTAATAATCGCGGATGGCCGGCGGCTGATCGCCGCCAGCGATGGCACTGTGCCACCATTCAGGGGCGATCCGCTCCGGCCCCTCAGCCAGGGCCACCTCGTGGAGCTGACGGCGCCAGCGAAATCTGCGGGGAGGGCTGTCTGGCACCTCGGCTAGCGCCTCGATGAGCTGCGGGCGCTCAAAGAGCGTCAGCGGGCGCAGCGGCGGATGGCCGGGCTCTGGTGGCGGCCAAGGGGCGGAAGAGGCCGGTGAGAGATAGGGCACGACCCCTCCGGCCTCGCCCGGGTCATGGGTCGCGCGCGCGACAAAACGCTGGACATGGTCACGCCCGAACCGCGCCACCAGCCGGTCGACGAGATCGGCAGGACCGCGCTTCTCCTCGTCCGCCACCTGCCCGCCGGAGAGATGATGCTGACGCTCGTCAAGCGTCTCGCCCCATGTCACGGCAAGGCGCAGGGCGTCAAAACCAAAGCCAGGATCGAGAGGATCGGCAAGTGTGGTGATCTTCAGTGCGATGAGGCGCATCAGCCGGGCGCCATCGCGCATGGCTTGCGCTGTTTCGATTGTCAGCCGCCGCACGGCCCCATCGGCACGAAAGAAGATGATCTCAAACCCCCGCCCGCCCGCGCCGCGTCGCTCCAGCAGGCTCATCACATCGCCCGCCAGCCTTGTGAGATCTGCCAGCAACCCCTCCATAGCGGTGATGGGCGTGGCAAAATGCTTGTCTGCCATGATCTCCGGTGGTGGCCGAAGCGGCGTGATGCGGATATCCTCGCGCCCCAGAATCCGCCGCAGGATGTCCACCAGTCCCGCCCCGAAGCGTGCCGCCAGCACGGAAGACGGGCGGTCGGCAAGATCGCCCAGCGTTCTGAGCCCCGCCCGCGTCAGGGCCAGCGTGATATGTCCTTCCTGCTCAAGGGCTGCCACCGGCAACGCCCGCGCCGCCTTCTCCTCTGTGGTGGGTGGCAGGCGTTCGGTGGATGAGAAACGAGCGAACGCCCATGCCGCATCAGGAGTATTGGCAAGGGCAGCACGCGTCGCCAGCCCGAGGCGATTGAGGCTGCGCCGGGCCTGGATCAGAAGCGCTTCCTCGCCGTCGAAAAGATGGGCGCAACCGGTAATGTCGAGGATGAGCCCTTCTTTTCCTTTGAGCGCCACCAGCGGTGTGAATTTCTCGCAGACCGCCGCAGCTGCCAGCAGATAATCGGCATCAGCGGCATGGTCCATAGCCGCTGTCATCAGGTTCGGGACCAGAGCGCGCGCCTCGGCAAGGGCCATGTCGAGGATAAGCTTATAGCGCCTGGCAAGCGGATCGAGGGCAGCAATCCGCAGCGCGCCCCGCTCTTTCTGCGTGAGAACAAAGGGCGGCTCATCGGCTGTGCCGCTGCGCGGTCGGTTCAATGCCCGGCATGCCCGGTCGGTTGACAGGAAAGGCAGCCACAGCCCCAGATAGCGGCGCGGCTCCGTCAATGCCGGCGCGATCGTCAATGACGGAATCGGCGATGGTAACAACGGAATGGATGACGAGGTCTCGGACATCACGGTCCCACTCCACAAGATAGCGCAGACCTTCCCGGCCATGGCGGGTGCGCAACAGGGTCAGATCAAACAGCGGATGGCCGGGGGCACGTGCTGCCAGAGCCCGCGATGGTGCCGGGTGGATCAGCCAACGCGTCTCGGCCGCGCTGGCATGGGGCGTGGCGGCCATCCGCGTGATGAAAACGCCGATGCCTGAAGCCTTCGCCGCCAGTACCAGACGCCGGCTTGCGGTCAGATCATAGGCTTTTGCCTCGCCCCATAATTCGATCATCACCGCCCCGAGGCCGGGACAGCGTGCACCTTCAAGCCCGGCCTGGAGCGCGCCGGCGACATCAGGCGTCCGCACCAGGATCACCTGCGCCGGATCAACGCCGAATTCCGCGAGACCCGCCGCATAGGGCGCCCCATATTCCCGATCAAGAGCGACGTGGCGAACCCACAGCTTCGGGCCTCGTTTGGCCAGGTGCATCAGGGCCAGGACCCCGCCTGTCATGGCCATGCTCCGGGTGCCGGCGCCGGCATAGAACTCATGCACCGCCTCGCCCGCCAGCGTGAATTGGGGTCGTGTATCCGGGTCGGCATAGGGCAACGGTCTTGGCATGGTGATCATGACAGCGCTATCAGATGTTCATGGTATGTTCTTATCATCAGCACCCCGCCCCAAGAGTCAAGCGTGGAGATGGATGGAAACGATAAGGATGGTTAAGACCGCGTGATGCCGTGTCTCGATCGGCGTGCTCTGTCGCTCCGCCGCCTCGCCTCCTGCCAGCGGGCGGTGCACTGAAAAGGATGGGTTTGGGCTCTACACTTCGCCCGAACGTCGCGGCATGGTGGCGTTCTCCAGCAAAAATGCCTCAAGATCCTTGTGAGCGACCCGCCATTCCCGCCCGAATTTGATCGCCCGGATCTGGCGCTGCGCGATCCAGCTGCGCACGGTCGCTTCCTTGACCTTCAACAGTTCTGCAACCTCGTGAAGAGTGAGCAAGGGTCGAGACAACATCGCGGAATTCTCCCGTTTTGCTCGTTTCGGTACGCGTACACGCCGAT
>JAKFVK010000282.1 GCA_021732205.1 Hyphomicrobiales bacterium
CTTCAGCAGCCTTCCTGCACACCATGTTCCCGCCATTGATGTTGGCGACATAGCCGAGGAAGCCTGCAACCGGCGTCTTCAGCGTGATTTTGAGAGTTGAGGGATCGACGACATCGATCTTGTCGACGGCGGAAAAATCACCCGAATAGGAGGAGGTTGCCTTGGTCGCGGCACGCTTCAGCGAGTAGGCCGCATCCTCGGCCGTAAACAGCCCAAAGCCGTGATGGCACTGGACGCCGGCACGGATCTTGAAAATCCATTCACTGCCATTGGCGTTCTGCGTCCAGCTTTCGGCAAGATCGGGTTCGATGAAATTGGGGCTTGCCTCGCCCGGCTTGATGCGCACGAGACCGTTGAAGACATAATTGAGGAGCCCCTTGTCGGGCGTCGTGGATGCCAGATGTGGATCAAGCTTGCCGGCATCCGCCGAGCCCATGCCGATCACCAGCGATTTCTTCTGTGCCAGTGCCGGGCCGGCTGCAACGAGGCCGGCAAATGCCAGACCCAATATCCATCTTTTTGTCATGAATGCGCTCCCTTTGTTTTATGGGGGCGATTGTGGGCGAAAGGCAGCCGGTGATGCAAGCCTAAAGCGTCCGCAAACGCCGGCGCGCCGCATGATTGACGCCTCACACCATATCTTCCAGCCGGCAATTGACGAGGAGTTCAGCGACGCTCGCCGTGTTTGGCAGCGCCATGATGGTGGCGACCAGTTCGGCCAGATCAGCGGGATCGGTCATGTCGGCAGCAGCAAAATCCTTCACCGATGATGTCATGTCGGTGCGCACATAAGACGGGCACAGAGCGGTTGCCCGGACACCCTTGTCCCAGCCGATGCGGCGCAGCGCATGGGTGAGCGCGACGACGGCGAATTTCGACATCTGATAGGCGACATTATCGCCGCGCACCCGCTTGCCCGACAGCGAGGCGACGTTGACGATGCGCCCCTGCCCTGCGGCTTCAAGATGGGGCAGGCACAGGCGCGCGAGATTGAGCGGGGCCTTGCAATTGACGGCCCAGATGTGGTCGAGCTTTGCCTCGTCGGCCTGCATCAGCGGCATGGCGACGCTGATGCCGGCATTGTTCACCAGGCCGTCTATGCGCCCGAAACGGGCCAGCGTCGCCGCCACCCACTCCTCATGGCTTGCCCAGCTTTCCGCCTGATAGGGCGCGCTCATGAGGCGCGCCGGGTCGCGCTCAGCCATGAACGCCTGGAGGCTTTTGTCGTCCCGCACGCCAAGGCTGAGACGGCACCCGCGCGCGTAGAGGGCCCCAGCGATGGCCCGGCCGATGCCGCGGCCGGCGCCCGAGACGAGAACGACGGTTCCGGTCAGGTCACGCATGGCAAATCCCTCCTGCTGGCGCCCGCAATGGCTGCATGCTGAAGGCAGAGCGGGGGGCAGTGCAAGGGCTGCTTGCAGGAATGCCGCGATCAGGTCAGGTTTGGTGCTAGCGACACAACCGGACAGGCAAGCGATGAATACGCTCACGCAGGATCCCTATTGGTGGCAGGACGCGCCCCGCGAGGCAGCAGCCAACATCACGTTGCCGGCCAAAGTGGATGTGGCGGTGGTGGGGGCTGGCTATGCCGGGCTGTCGGCCGCACTCACTTTGGCGCGCGCCGGGCGCTCGGTCGTGGTGCTGGACGCGGACGCCCCAGGCGCAGGCGCTTCCAGCCGCTCGGGCGGCATGATCGGCCATGGCCACCGCCTGTCCTACTCGAAGCTCATCGCAGCGCATGGCGCGCCGAAGGCAAAAGCGATGATCGAGGCCGGTATGGCGTCTCTTGCCTTCGTCAAGGAGATGATCGAGGCTGAGCGTATCGACGCGCGGCTGCAACATGTGGGGCGCTTTCGCGGCGCCTGGACGATGGCTGACTACGACACGATGGGCCGCGAGGCGGACCTGCTGTCGCGCGATGTCGGCCTGCCGGTCGAGATCATCCCCAAAAGCGCGCTTCACCGCGAGATCGCCAGCGACTGCTATCAGGGCGGGCTTGTTTTCCACTCCCATGGCGCCGTCCACCCCGCCCTCTTCCAGCAGGGTCTGCTGGCGGTGGCGCGCAACGCCGGCGTCGTGGTGGCGGGCTATAACCCGGTTCTGCGCATCGAGACCGGCGAGCGGCAGCACCGCGTGATCACCGCCGGTGGCGTCGTGGTGGCGGGCGACGTGGTGGTGGCGACCAACGGCTATTCCGGGCGGGCTGTTGCAGATTTAGCGCGCCGCCTCGTCCCCTTCCCGAGCTATCTGATTGCCACCGAAGAGATCGGCGAGAACCGCGTCCGCGCGCTCATCCCCAATGGCAGGATGATCGTTGAAACGCGCGAGAAGCACCTTTATTACCGCCCCTCACCCGATGGCAAACGCCTCATCCTTGGCGGGAGGGCGGCACTTCACCCGATCCAGCTGCAGGAGGCCGGCGAGCGGCTGCGGCGCGAGCTCGTCGCCATTTTTCCCGATCTGCGCGACACTGCGATCACCCATGCCTGGACCGGCAATGTCGCCATGACACGCTCTGATCTGCCGGGCATCGGCCAGCGGGGAGGCGTGTGGTATGCGCTGGGCTGCAATGGCTCGGGCGTGGCGCTGATGCCATGGCTCGGCCATCGCCTGGCGCAGAAGATATTGGGCAACCCCGAGGGCGCCACCGCGTTCGACGATATACCGTTTCGTGCCCTGCCCTTCTACGATGGACGGCCGTGGTTCCTGCCGCTGATGACGGCGTGGTTCCGGGGGCGCGATTGGTGGCGAGCGCGCCAAGCCCGCTAGATGGGCCAGCGCGCGGCCCTTGTGTTACCCTGACCTGGCCTGACGCGAGAACTGGCTTTCCCCGAGGCACGCAACCGGTTGCGGTCCGCCCGCAATGGCTGGCCAACTTATCGTGGCGCGCAATGTATCCGCCCGCTGCATAGCCGCTAGGCGATCTGCGTTCGATTTTCTTGTTGGGCACAGAGCCGGCTCTCGGCTAGAGCGGAACCCGACCTGAATGAATCGGGAGGGATTCCCAAATCAGGCGGGAAGTGATTCATACTGTCTGCCGGATGGAGGCCGGCAGGCATGTCGAGAGCTCTGTCGGTCGATCTTCGGGTTCGTG
>JAKFVK010000109.1 GCA_021732205.1 Hyphomicrobiales bacterium
ACGCTGACCCGCAACAATTCCCGTCTCAAGCTGGTGGTTGCCTTCAACTATGGCGGGCGGCAGGAATTGGTCGAGGCCGCACGCATTCTGGCGCGTCGCGTGGCGGCTGGCACGCTTGATCCGGCAGCGATCACGGCAGATATGCTCGCCGAGGGGCTCCACACCCATGATATCGGTGATCCGGACATGGTGATCCGCACCTCAGGCGAACAACGCCTCTCCAATTTTCTGCTGTGGCAATCCGCCTATTCTGAGTTTGTGTTCCTGCCGGTCTTGTGGCCTGATTTCGATCAGACATGGTTTGAGACGGCGCTGGCTGAATATGCCAGTCGCGAGCGTCGCTTTGGTGGCGTGTCGTCAAAGGCGGGGATGTGACCAATGTTTGAAACCGGCCCGGCCGCGCAGAAAATACCGCGCCTTCCGCCGCTCACCGACGAGTTGAAGAAGCGGGTGATCTCCGCTCTCTTGCTTGCTCCGTTGGGTTTTTCGGTGGCTTTTTTCGGCGGCTGGTTTGCTGTTGTGATCACCACGTTTGTTGCCATGCTGATATTGAGCGAATGGAACGATGTCACCAGTGACGGGCGCGCGCGGGGCTGGTTTGCCTTCGAGATTGCCGTTGCTGCCTTTACGGCCATCGCCCTGATCGCCAGATGGGAATGGGTGGCGTTGCTCGGTCTGGTCGCTGTCGCCTGTCTGACGATATTTCTGGCGCTGCGGGGGTCGAACGCCGCCTGGGCAACCGGTGGGCTCATCTATGCGCTGTCGCTGCCATTATCGATCGTCATCTTGCTCAACAGCGCGCGATGGGGGTTTGAGGCAGCCGTTTTCATCTGCTTCGTCATCTGGACGACAGATGTATTCGCCTATTTCGCGGGCAAGGGAATTGGTGGCCCGAAGCTGTGGCCAGCGATCAGCCCCAAGAAGACGTGGGCGGGGTTTATCGCCGGACTGACGGGCGGAGTAATCGCGGGTGGCGTCATGAGCCTTATTCTCGGCCTGGTCTGGTCGCTGCCGCTGGCGTTACTGGCTTTCGCGTTGTCGCTTGCCGGGCATGGCGGCGATCTCTACGAATCCTGGGTGAAGCGTCACTTCGATAAAAAGGATTCCGGCCAGCTTATTCCTGGACACGGAGGGATCATGGACCGCATGGACGGGCTGCTTGCGGCGTTTGTGGTTGCCATGGTTGTTGGCGTGGCGCGGGGCGGGCTTCATGATTGTGCCGGTGGCCTGTTGTCATGGTGAGCGCTCCGTTGGTGATGCCTGCACCCTCCGGGCTGGAACAAGCACGCAGCGTGTCGTTGCTTGGTGCCACCGGGTCAATCGGCGCGAGCACGGTTGATCTGCTGCTGCGCCATGCCGGCGCCTACAGCGTCGAAGCCGTCACCGCTCACCGTCGCGCCGACGAGCTTGCGGCGATTGCACGAAAATTGAAGGCCAAGGTTGCGGTTGTCGCCGATGTGGCGGCTTACGGCGCGCTTAAAGCGGCGCTGAGCGGGTCGGGCATCGAGGCTGCGGCCGGCGATGAGGCGGTCGTCGAGGCGGCGGCGAGGCCCGTTGACATCTGCGTTGCGGCCATCGTCGGCTCGGCTGGCCTCAAAGCGACATTTGCCGCCGCAGGGGCTGCGAAAGCGTTGGCGCTGGCCAACAAGGAATCGCTTGTTTGTTCAGGTGAGCTGCTCAACCAGGCTGTGCGCGCGTCGGGCGGCATCATGCTGCCGACCGATTCCGAGCATAACGCGATTTTCCAGATCTTGAACGGGCTTGATGCCAGGCACGCTGAGGAAATCATCCTGACGGCCTCAGGCGGCCCGTTTCGCGCTACCTCGCCGGCGCAGATGCGCCTCGTCAAACCTCAGGATGCGCTCAAACATCCGACATGGACCATGGGCGCCAAGATCACGATTGATTCCGCCACTCTGGTCAATAAAGGGCTGGAACTGATCGAAGCCCATCATCTGTTCGGCGTGGCACCTGCCAAACTCAGTGTGCTGGTGCATCCGCAATCGATTATTCATGGGCTGGTGCGCTTTGCCGATGGATCGGTTCTGGCCCATCTCGGACCAGCCGATATGCGGGTGCCGATTGCCTCGTGCCTGGCCTGGCCACAGCGCATCGACAGCGGCGCCCGGCGCCTTGATCTGAGCGAGGTTGCGACGTTAACCTTCGAGGCTCCCGATCTGCAGCGTTTTGCCGGGCTTAAACTCACCCAGGACGCCATGATCGCCGGCGGGGGGGCGCCCTGTGTGCTCAACGCGGCTAACGAAATCGCCGTGGAAGCGTTTCTCGACGGGCGCCTTGGTTTCATGGGCATTCCCGATCTCATCGCTGAAACACTGGATCTATGCACCGGGCGGGGCATGACTGCGCCACCGGCCGATGTTCACGCGGTTCTGACGCTTGACGTCGAAGCGCGCCGTCTTGCCGCCCAGCTCTTGCCGCATATTGCAGCGAGAAGCTGGTAGTCGTCTTTATCCCGAACCAGCCGAGGTTGCTCAATGGACATCCTGTCCACCCTGATTTCGCCCTTCAGCTTCGTTGCGACCTACTTTTTACCGTTCATTTTTGTCCTCATCATCGTTGTATTTGTTCATGAGCTTGGACATTTTCTGGTGGCACGATGGTGTGATGTCGAAATCGAAAGTTTTTCGATCGGCTTTGGCAGTGAAATCGTCGGCTGGACCGACCGTCATGGCACGCGTTGGAAAATCGCCTGGATCCCGCTCGGCGGCTACGTGAAGTTTCTGGGCGATGATAACGTCGCCAGTGCTGGTGTGAGCCAGGCGGAGCTGTCGCGTCTTCCAGCCGAGACACGCGCCAGAACCTTCCAGGCGAAGTCGGTCTGGCAGCGCAGCCTGATCGCCGCGGCGGGGCCGCTCGCCAATTTTATGCTGTCGATTGTGATTTTCGCCACCTTGTTTGCGACGATCGGGCGGACGACATCCGAAGCGCGTATCGACGCCATCGTTGCCGGCAGCCCGGCCGAAGCCGCCGGTTTCAGGATCGGCGATGTTGTCATCAGTGTGGATGGTCGCGACGTATCCACGTTTGGCGAAATGCAACGCCTGATTGCAACCTCCA
>JAKFVK010000096.1 GCA_021732205.1 Hyphomicrobiales bacterium
GGCAGCGGCAAGGACGTGTTCGCGCGGGCCCAGCTCGCGAAACTGTTTCAGGTATTCCAGCCGCAGGTTGCCCAGCTTCTCCTGTCGAGGGATCTGGGCCGGCTCAGCGGTCCGATGTTTCAATAAGAGCAGGGGATGGTCGGGTGAAAAAAGTGAAAGCGGTCAGCAAAGGCGCATCGAGCGCAAAATCTGCGACGAATCAGGGGAACAGCAAGATGAGCGGCGGACGTCTTTTTATCGTGGGCGGGGACAAGGGCGGCGTTGGCAAGACGACGGTGTCGCGCCTGCTGGTTGAATATTTCGACGAGATGAAGCGTCCGGCGCGCCCGTTCGACACGGAATTCCCGCGCGGCTCACTCGCGCGCTTTGCGCCCTCCACAACGCGGTTGATCGACATCACGACGGTGAAGAGCCAGATCGAGCTGTTTGATTCGATCGCGAGTTCCCCAGCCCCGCATGTGCTTGATCTGCGGGCGGGAACCTTTTCATCCGTCCTGAAGACGTTCGAGGACATCTCGATCCTCGAACAGATGCGCGAAGGCAAGCTTCAGCTCTTCTTCTTCCATGTCATCGGTGGCAATTATGAAGCGCTGGGCGAGGTGGCGGACGCCATGGCACAATTGCCGATCCAGCGTCATATCGTGGTGAAATCACACGCAACCGACCCTGATTTCGTGTTCTGGCACGGCTCCGATATCCGGGCGAAATTCCTCAAAGCCGGCGGGATCGAACTTGGCATTCCGCGCCTTGACGAGCTCGTCTACGAAACGGTCGACACCAATTCCGTGCCCTTCCGCAGCTTCATCGCCAACAAGAATGCCGAAGGGCGCGAGGGGAATTACTCGCTGGTCCTGCGTGGCTATTGCCGCAAATGGCTGGGTGAGATTTTCGGTGAATTCTCAAAGCTCGACTGCCTCAAGCGGGCACTCGTGCGCGGCGACGAATAATTTCAATTCATCAAGGAGTTAGCTGATGGCGATCGATCGTCTCGACGCAGGAAACAAGATTTTTTCACTGGGCGTGCGCTATAATGGCGTAGTGACGACAGCCGGCATCGTCGCCGAAGACCTCAAAGCGGATGCCAGAGGCCAGGCAACGCAGATCCTGAAGACCATCGACAAGGTGCTCAGCCATTTCGGCACCTCGAAGGGCAGATTGCTGACCGCCTCGCTGTGGGTGAGCGATATCCGCCATCGCGCAGGGGTCAATGAGGCGTGGCTGGAATGGGTCGATCAGGCAGCCCTGCCGACGCGCGCAACTGTTGAAGCCAAGCTCGCCGACCCGGCAATGCTGGTTGAAATCCAGGTCAGCGCCGCTATTTAATCTGCCGCCATCCGCGCAAGCGCATCGACATAAACCTCGCAGCCGAGAATGATGTCCTCGTCACTGGTATTTTCGCTCCAGTGATGGCTGATGCCGCCGATTGACGGCACAAACAGCATCGAGGAGGGCATGATGCGGGCAAGATATTGCGCGTCATGACCAGCCCCCGAGGGCAGGCGCATATGCTTGCCGGGTGCGCGTTTTTCGGCCGCTTCTTCCAGCGCAAGCTGCAATTTGTCATCCATCAGCGCCGGCGTTGACTGCGACAGGACCTCAAGCCTCACCCGGCAGGGGCCCTCGGCGTCAGCCTTGGTGATCAGCCGGCGCAGCTCCTTGTCGAGATGATCGAGAATTCCCGCATCTGCATCGCGGATCTGGAAGAGCATTTCAGCCTTGCCGGGAATGATCGAGGGCGCGCCCGGATCAAGGGTGATGCGCCCGGTGGTCCACACCGTGCGAGGCCCTGCGATCCTGGGGAAGGACTGGTTGATCGCGTGACAGAGTTCGGTGAGGGCAACGCCGGCATCGCGGCGGATCGCCATGCGGGTGGTGCCGGCATGGTTCTGGGCCCCATCGAAGTCAACGCGATATTGCCAATTGCCGACGATGGCGGTGACAATGCCGATGCGCCGACCGGTCGATTCCAGATTGTCGCCCTGCTCGATATGCGCCTCACAATAGCCGCGATAGCGGCTGCCATCGATGACAATGCGCGCGACGCCGCCCAATCCAACTTCGCTGAGTTTCTGGCTGAGCGGCGTTCCGTCATAGCGATTGCTCATAGCGGCGATATGGTCCTCGCTCAGGATACCAATGCCTGAGCGCGAGCCGGGGAAGGAGCCGAAATGCCCCTCCTCGTCAAACCAGGCGGCGACATCAACGGCGATATGGCGGGTGGCGGCATCGGCTGACAGCGCGCGCGCTGCTTCCAGCCCGTAGATGACGCCCAGCGCGCCATCGAGCCAGCCCGCATGGTTCTGGCTCTCGATATGCGAGCCGGTGAGGAGGCGCGGGCCGGCGGCCTTGCTCCAGCCGAAGACGGACCCGATACCATCGATCTGCGCCGCCAAACCGGCCTCTTCAAAGCGGCGCATGACAAACCGCCTGGCTGCCATATCCTCCGGCGACAGGCTGGGGCGATGGACGCCCGTCTTGTAGGCACCGAAACTTGCCAGCTGGCGTAAATCTGACAGGAGGCGCGCGGCATCGATCTGCGGCATGGTTCAATCCTTACACAAGCCCGTGACCCTAGCCGGCATAGGGTGGGCCGGCGCCTGCCCCATCAAGGCGCAATCCATAGCCCTGCGTCCTCTGCGCCGGCGCGTCATGGGGGGCGCCGCTTGTTACTTTTGCTTTTCCGGGTACGGTTTTCGGCGATGCCAGGCGGTTGTTGGCTACCTTGCCTTTCACACCACCGCTGATGGTGATCGAGGTCTTCTTCAAGCCATGCTTCTGTACCAGGGCAAAGAGCTTGGCGGCATTGGCCGTATGCAGCCTGATGCAGCCATGGGAGGCCGGCTGGCCCAGGGCGCGGACCTGATTGGTGCCATGAATAGCGTAATTACCGCGAAAGAACACCGAATAAGGCATCGGTGCGTTCTGATAGCGCGACGAACGATGGGTGCGATCGAGCCATTGGGCACGGTAGCGGCCGGTGGGTGTGCGGTGCGTGCTGCGGCCTGATGAAATCACCCATTGGTGGACAACCCCATCATCGCTCGTCACGGTCATGCGCTGGTTCGTCAGATCAACGC
>JAKFVK010000077.1 GCA_021732205.1 Hyphomicrobiales bacterium
CGCCGACCTGCTGCAGGATCTGCAATTCGAGCGCGCGCGGCACCAGCCCTTCGGGCGCTGCATCCAGCACGAGCGCGGCTGTCCGGGCGGCGGATAGATGGTCTTGGAGCTGCGTCAGCCGATAATTGCTGATCGATGGGATGTAGATCAGGATTTCAGCCAGCAGCACGAAGAAAATTGTCAATATGAGCAATTTTGCCGACAACCCGCCCTGGATGAAGGGAGTGGCGAGTGCGTCGTCGACGCTGTCTGCCGACTGCTTTTGTGATGGGGGCGGGGATGAGTAGTTCATGATGGCCTATCCGAGATGACGCAGGAGCGCTATCAGGCGGCGCAGCCAGGGCGACGCCAGGCTCGGCGCAAAATAGGCGATCGCCGCGCGTCGGGATATTTCTGCGCGCGTCGGATAGGGATAGACGGTGCCGGCAAAGGCGCGAATGTTAATCTTCTGGTTGACGGCCATTTGCCACTGCCCCGCAATATCGCCCGCACCACGGCCCACGATGGTGGCGCCCAGAACGCGTCCCGTTTTCGTGGTGATGGCCTTGATGAAGCCATCCGTGTCACGCTCGGCGATCGCCCGGTCATTGTGGTGGAAAGGGGCGTTCATGACGCGGATATCGCCATGCATGCGGCGCGCGGCGTCCTCCGTCAGCCCGGCTTGCGCCAGCTCAGGATCGGTATAGGTCGCCCAGGGAATGGCGGTGGCCTCGACCTTGACAGGCAGGCGGAACAAGGCGTTTCGGATCACCAGCCCGGCATGATAATTGGCCGCATGCGTGAACTGCGCGCCGCCCGCCACGTCGCCCACCGCATAGACGCGCCGGTTGGTCACACTGCGCAGCCCGCTGTCAACGGTAATGCCGCGCGGTGTCGAGGCGATGTTTCCAGCCTCGAGATTGAGCCCGTGAAGGATCGGTCGGCGCCCGGTTGCCACCAGCAGATGGGTCCCCGACACCTGTGACGCGCTGCCATCCTCGCCCTGCAGGCTAAGGGTGATCATGTCGCCGTCTCGTGTGACCGCGCCAGCCTTGCGGCCAAGCATGAATTCAACGCCGTCCCGGCGCATCGCCTCGATGACGATGGCAGCAGCCTCAGGATCGTCCTTGGCCAGCGGCCGTGCCATTTCAATGACCGTGACCGCACTTCCCAGCCGCTGGAATGATTGGGCAAGCTCGCAGCCGATCGGCCCGCCGCCAAGGACAAGGAGGCGGGCGGGGAGCGCCTTGAGATCAAATACCGATTCATTGGTCAGATACGGCACGTCGTTCAGACCGGGGATCGGTGGCACAGCCGCATGCGAACCGGTGGCGATAACAAAGCGGCGCGCACTTACCGTACTGTCGCCAACCTGGACGGTCGATGGCGAGACGAAGCGTCCCTCGCCACGCAGTACCGTGACCCCCAGGCTCTCGAACCGCTCCTGCGAATCAACCGGTGCGATGGTAGCGATGACATCGTGGATATGAGCATGGACATGTGCGTAATCGACCGTGATCTGGCTGGCATCAATGCCGAAGACCTTGGCATGGCGCGCGGCATGGACCTGGTGAGCGGCCGCGATCAGGGCTTTAGACGGGACGCAGCCGGTATTCAGGCAATCGCCGCCCATCTTGCCGCGCTCGATCAGGACCACCTTGACGCCGAACGCGGCGGCGGCGGCGGCCACCGACAATCCACCGGAACCGGCACCGATGACACAAAGATCGCAGGCGATGATGGTCAACCAATACTCCTAGCCGTGCACGCTCAGAATTTGCCGACACTTTTGCTGCGGCGGCGCCACGCTTTCATTGCTACAGGTACCAGCGCCATGACCCCTAGCGCAACGAATGTTGCCAGAATTTGCGGCGAAATCACATGCGATGCGTCGAAAGTCACGCCGCATGTTGTCGCACCACTAGCCTGACAGGTGCGCAGCGCTTCGCCCTGACTGCGAACGATTTCGGCAAAGCTTGCGCCCGCGAAGGAAAAGGCGAGTGTTGCCGGCAGGGTGCCGAGAAAGGTGGTCACCAGCAGCGGAACAAGCGGCACCTGCAGGCATGCCGTTGCCAGATTGACGACCCAGAAGGGAAAGAGCGGCACGAGGCGCAGGAAGAACAGATAGCTCCATACCCCTTCGCGAAACCCTTCATTGATACTGGCGAGCCGGCCTTCGACGAGGCGTTTGACAGCGGGCCCGACGGCGCTACCGGCGATGGCATAAATGCCGGCGACACCGATGGTGGCACCTGTAAGTGTCAGCATGGTGCCGAGGATGCCGCCAAAAAGAAACCCGCTGGTCACCGTCAGAACAACAGCGCCGGGAATGGAAAAGGCGACCGCCAGCGCATAAGCCAGCACAAACAGCAGCGGCGCCATGGCAGGATTGCGCGCGACCATGTCATGAAGCGAATCCTGGTAGGTCACCAGCGTCGAAAAAGACAGGTAACGATGAACACCGCTCGCGAAAATAGCGATTGTGGCGCCAACAAAGACAAGCGCGATGATCCAGGGGACGAAGGATTTATGTTTCCCGCTCAAATCGGTCACCGCCGCCCCGCCCCGCCCTTCAGGCCCGGCTGCACGCGCTCCTGGGGCTTCACTATCCATCGCCAATTTCCTTGCCGCATCTGATCGCAATCCTGCCAGCTTAGGACATGCGAATGATCAGCGGGCAATATCTTTATGCTGGCGAGGGTCGCAAGCTTGCGTGATTGACGCCTGCCGCTCGTTTGCGTATAAGCCGCGCCAGTAAAGCACGCCTCCGCTTGCTGCTGCGCGCGGGGTTTTTTTATGCCCCGCCGTGCGGTTACCAAGATGCGAGATATGCGAGCCGCGAGATATGATGTTGTTTTGGTGATGTGATTGCGTTCGTGGCGCAGTCGCTCGCCCGTCGAGAAAGAGGCCGCGCCGGGCGCGGAACAGAGAATGAAGCGCACTTATCAACCCTCCAAGATCGTGCGCAAGCGTCGTCACGGTTTTCGTTCGCGCATGGCCACCAATGGGGGGCGCAAGGTCATTGCAGCGCGTCGGGCTCGTGGTCGCAAGCGCTTGTCGGCTTGAGGGACGGAACGCGTCGGACGTGATTTCCAT
>JAKFVK010000136.1 GCA_021732205.1 Hyphomicrobiales bacterium
GGAGGTATTATGGCAGCGCGACGATCTCGGCTGCGCCTTCATGTGCGGCTTTCCGATTGCACTTGAAATTGCGGCGGTAACACCGCTCGCAAGCCCAATACCGGTGATGCCATGGGCGCACGGGCGCGCCGTCTACCGCAGTGACTTTATCGTTCGCGCAGATTCGACCATCACCACGTTTGAAGAGAGTTTCGGCAAGCGGGCGGGATGGACGGTTACGCATTCGCATTCCGGCTTCAACGCTTTCCGGCACCATCTTCTGGCATATCGTACATCCGCCCACCCAACGCTATATCGCGCGGTGAACGGCAATCTGGTGACGGCACGGCGCATTCTCGATGAGGTGATCGCTGGTACAATCGACATCGGTCCGCTTGATGCCTACTGGCACCATCTGTTGCGCCGAGAACGGCCGGAACTGTTCACCAATATCCGTGTCGTTGCCTCCAGTGATCTCGCGCCCATGCCGGCCTTTGTCGCCGGCCCGCAGGCAAGTGGGCGAGACATCGAAGTGTGGCGTGCCGCTTTTGTCGCTGCATCCTCACAGCCGTGGTTTTCATCACTCGCAGACGACCTGCAACTCGAAGGATTTGCTGCGGTTGACCATACGAGCTTTGCGCTGACATTACGCTGGCACGAGGAAGCGCTTGCTGCCGGGTATCGGTTTCCCGCCTGAACTCTTCGTCATACTGTCATGAGCGCTTATCGACGGCGCCAAGGGCTTGCCTCGGGCTTCGTTTTCCATGCTAGCATGACGCCAAGTTCCGCCACTGACGGAACACGGGCAGGAAGCGCATGAACGAGGTTGTTGCCGAGCGGCTTGGATCGGGTGTCGCGGCGTTATCAGCGATCGGGGTTCGCGATCTTGATGTGCGCTTTGGTAGCGATCAGCCTGTGGTGGCGCTGGACAAAATCACGTTTGACGTTGCTGACGGCGAATTCCTGGCTGTCGTCGGGCCTTCGGGCTGCGGAAAATCAACACTTCTCAAAGTCCTGGCGGGTCTGCTGGTGCCAACTGCGGGCCATGTATCGCTGCGTGGCGAGGTGGTATCCCGCCCGCGCCGCGATATCGGCGTTGTCTTCCAGTCACCAGTGCTCTTTCCCTGGCGCAATGTCATGGAAAATGCCCTTTTGCCAGCTGACGTGATTGGCCTTACCGGTCCCGCGATCACGTCTCGCACCCAGGCGCTTCTCGACCTCGTCGGCCTTGCCGGCTTCGAGAAGCGGTATCCGCGCGAATTGTCGGGCGGCATGCAGCAGCGTGTCGGCATCGTCCGCGCACTCGTCCATAATCCGTCGGTCCTGCTGATGGATGAGCCCTTCGGCGCGCTTGACGCGCTGACGCGTGAAATCATGAACCGTGAGCTGCAACGCATCTGGCTCGAAGAGCGCAAGACGGTGCTCTTCATCACTCATTCGATCGCAGAAGCGGTTTACCTCGCCGACCGCGTTCTGGTGATGACACCGCGTCCGGGGCGCGTCGCGCTTGAGGTCAAGGTCGACTTTCCGCGCCCCCGACCCCTTTCGGTCGTGAACACCAAGGAATTCGGCGCGCATGTTGCCCGCATCCGTGACGTGCTCGATGCCAGCGGAGGGATAGAATGACGAAGGGGCTGACCGGCTGGAGTTTAAGGCTGGCGTTGATCGCGGCGCTCCTGCTCGTCTGGGAGGCGCTGACCGTTCTCCTCAAAGTACCAAGTTTCATCCTGCCGGCGCCAAGCCAGATATTTATTGCCCTTTATCGCGGCCTCAGCACCGGTATCTACGCCGAGCACATCCTTGTCACCTTATGGGAGACGTTGCTGGGTTTTGCCCTCGGTGCCACTCTGGCACTGGTGCTGGGAACTGCGCTCGCACTCAGTCGACGGGTCGAGTATTTCGTCTATCCGCTCATCGTCATGTTCCAGGCGATGCCGAAAGTAGCGCTGGCGCCGATGATCGTTGTGTGGTTCGGGCTTGGTCTCAGCTCGAAAGTGGTGAGCGCTGCACTTGTCGCCTTTTTTCCACTGATGGTGAACACGGTGGTGGGCTTACGCTCGGTTGATGAAGACCGGGTCAATCTCATGCGCTCGCTGGCCGCCTCGCACCGCCAGATCTTCACCATGCTGCTGTTGCCCAACGCACTGCCCTATATTTTTGCGGGGCTGGAGGTGGCGATGGTATTTGCGCTCATCGGGGCGATCGTCGCCGAGTTCATCGGCGCGCAAGCGGGGCTTGGCATGCTGATCCAGAGCATGAATTCGACGCTCGATGTCGCCGGCCAATTCTCGATCCTGCTCATTCTCTCGCTCATCGGCGTTAGTCTCAATTCTTGCGTTGTGGCGGTGAGGCGCCGCGTCTTGTTTTGGGATCAGCCACGCGATCTGCTGGCGCCCTCATCCACCAGTTCAGGGAGGACGACATGATACGATTTCTTATCCTCGTCACGGGCATCGTGTGGGCGCTTGCTGCGCCGGCGCAGGCACAGACAACCGTCAAGGTCGGTTTTTGCGCCCGCACGGTCAGTGCTGCGGCGGCGCCGTTCGCCATTGCGACCAAATTCGGCTGGTTTGCGGAAAAAGGCATCAAGGTCGAACTGGTGCCGCTGCCCGGATCGACTGATTGCGTCAAGCTGGTGGCGACGGGTGAAATCCCCTATTCGATCCCCTCCATCGAACCCGTCGCGATCATCCGCACTTTGGGCGTCAAGGTGGTCAATTTCTATACCGCCTACCAGGGCAATATTTACGGCATGGCGGTGCCGGCCGACAGCCCGATCAAAACACTCGATGATCTGAAGGGTAAAACGATCGGTGTCACTTCGATGGCCTCAGGCGGCGTTCTGACGGCCCGCGCCCTTGTGGCCAATCGTGGCCTCGACCCGGCGAAAGATGTGCGGATCGTTGTCGCTGGCGAAGGGGCGCAGACGGCGGCTCTGCTGCGCACCAACCAGATCGACGCGATTTCGCAGTTCGATACGCAGTATACGCTGGTTGAGAACGCAGGCGCGGCGCTGCGCTATCTTGATGTTGGCGAACTTGCAAGCTACCCGTCCAACGGTTTTGTTGCGACCGAGGAAGTGTTGACCA
>JAKFVK010000256.1 GCA_021732205.1 Hyphomicrobiales bacterium
GCAATGATTTCGTTATTTTCGACGGACGCGCGCACCCGATAACGGTGACGTCGGACGAAGCGCGCGCCATTGCTGATCGGACAACCGGCATCGGCTGCGATCAATTGATCGTGCTTGAGCCCTCACCTGCGGGCGCTGATGTCTTCATGCGCATTTACAATGCTGACGGGTCGCAGGTTGCCGCCTGCGGCAATGCCACACGCTGCGTCGCCCGTATTGTCATGCAGGCGAGCGGCAAGTCTCAGGTGGCAATTGAAACCAACGCCGGGTTCCTCACCGCAAACGCAGGTGAAGGGGATATCGTCACCGTTGATATGGGTGTGCCGCGCCTGGCGTGGAACGAGATACCGCTCGCCGAGATGTTTCACGACACGCGCACCATCGAATTGCAGGTGGGGCCGATCGATGCGCCGCTCATTCACTCGCCGAGCGCGGTCAATATGGGCAATCCGCATGTTGTGTTCTTTGTTGATGATCTGACTGTCGTTGATCTCGCCAAGGTCGGGCCGATGCTCGAGCATCATCCGCTCTTTCCCGAGCGCGCGAATATTTCACTGGCGCATGTTGTGGCGCGCGATCAGGTGGAGCTCGTGGTGTGGGAGCGTGGCGCCGGGCTGACGAAGGCCTGCGGCACGGCTGCCTGTGCGGTGGTGGTTGCGGGTGTCAGGCGGCGCCTTCTCGACCGGGTGTGCCATGTTCATCTGCCCGGCGGCACGCTCGCGATCGAATGGCGGGCCGATGACAGTCACGTGCTGATGAGCGGGCCGAGTGCGCTCGAATTCGAAGGCGAGATCAGCGCCCGGCACCTCCAGGGCGTGGCGGCCTGAAGGATGAGCGACACAATCGAGGTCGCGACCTTCGGATGTCGCGTCAATATCGCTGAATCAGAAATCATCAGGCAGCAGGCAGCCGCAAGCGGGCTAGGGGCCGCCTATATCGTCAATTCGTGCGCGGTGACGGGCGAGGCCGTCCGTCAGGCCCGCCAGTCCATCCGCCGGGCGTTTCGTGCCGATCCGCACCGTCCGATCATCGTCACCGGCTGCGCGGCGCAGATCGAGCCCCAGTCATTCGCCGCCATGCCGGAAGTGGCGCGGGTGATCGGCAACCGCGACAAGCTTGTGGCTGATACCTACCATCCGGCTGCAGCGCAGCGGGTGAGTGTCAGTGATGTATTTGGCGCTCACCAGATGGAGGCGCCGGTGCTGTCGCGCATCGCTGGCCATACGCGCGGCTTCGTGCAGGTGCAATCAGGTTGCGATCATCGTTGCACATTCTGTGTCATCCCTTTCGGGCGCGGCGCCTCGCAGTCGCTGGCGCCGGGCACGGTCGTTGCCGCGGTTCGCCGTTTCGTTGTGGCCGGAGCAAGGGAAGTGGTGCTGACCGGCATTGATCTGGCCTCCTATGGCGAAGATAGCGGCGGCATGCGGCTGGGTGGTCTCGTCCGCCTCATTCTTGAGGCGTGCGCCGACCTGCCGCGCCTGCGGCTTTCCTCGCTCGACTGCATCGATATGGACGAGGAACTCATCGCGCTGTTTGATGCAGAAGAACGGTTGATGCCAAGCCTGCATCTGTCGCTGCAATCAGGCGCTGACCTTGTCCTGAAACGCATGAAGCGCCGTCATAAGCGAGCCGATGCCATCGCCCTGTGTCAATCTCTGAAACGTCGTCGGCCGGAGCTGGTGGTCTCAGCTGACATCATTGCTGGCTTTCCTACGGAAACAGATGAGCATTTCGCTCAGTCGCTGGCGCTGATCGATGAGTGTGTGCTTGACCGGGTGCATGCTTTTGCCTATTCGCCGCGCCCGGGCACGCCGGCAGCGCGCATGCCGCAAGTTGATGCCGGCGTCATCAAGGAGCGGGCCACCCGCCTCAGATCCGCTAGTGACGCAGCGTGGCAGGCCTGTCTCGTGCGCCATGTTGGCAGCCAGCAGAACACCTTGGTTGAACGTGGCGGCATCGCGCGCACAAGAGGCGGTCTACCGGTCGTGTCGATTGGCGAACCTGGCACGTTCGTGACCATGCGTATCACCGGCCATGACGGCACCCAGTTGCAGGGCATCGCCACATGCTGACGCCGCGCTCCTGGTGGCAGCGCCTGAAACAGGGGCTGTCTAAAAGTTCAAGCCGGCTCACTGACGGCATCCAGCGTATCTTCGGCGGGCGGCGCATTGATGCGGCAACGCTTGATGATCTGGAAGACGTGCTGATCGAAGCCGATATGGGGGTCGAGACGGCGGCGGCCATTGCAGCCGCGCTCAAGCGCGAGCGCCTTGAAGGCGAGGTGACGCCGCTTGCCGCCAAGATGTTGCTTGCGCGAGAGATCGCGGCAAGGCTCGAACCGGTTGCCAGACCGCTGGTTCTTGACCCCGCGCTGAAGCCGCATGTGGTGCTGATGGTTGGCGTCAACGGCACCGGCAAGACGACGACGATCGGCAAGCTTGCCGCCCAGCTGCGCAGCCAGAAGCGCCATGTGGTGATCGCTGCTGGCGATACGTTCCGGGCGGCGGCTGTCGAGCAACTCAAGGTGTGGGGAGAGCGAACTGGCGCGGAAGTGATCGCGCTTCCCCCGGGTGGCGATCCCGCAGCGCTGGCGCATGAAGCCTATACGAAAGCGCGCGCGCAGTCAGCCGATGTGCTGCTGATTGACACCGCCGGACGGCTTCAGAACAAATCGGGGTTGATGGCGGAGCTGGAGAAGATCGTCCGGGTGTTAAAGAAAATCGACCCGTCCGTGCCGCACAGCGTGCTGCTGACGCTTGATGCCACCACCGGGCAGAATGCTCTGTCTCAGGTGGAACTCTTCACCAAGGCGGCAGGGGTGACCGGCCTCGTTATGACCAAGCTCGACGGCACGGCGCGTGGCGGCATTCTGGTAGCACTTGCCGCCCGCTTCGCCCTGCCGGTGCATTTCATCGGCGTTGGCGAACAGATCGAGGATCTCGAACCCTTCGAGGCGCAGGCGTTCGCCCGCGCCCTCGTCGGCCTCGACGAGGCTGAGGGTTAAACCACTTTCAGGCTGATTGCCGACA
>JAKFVK010000054.1 GCA_021732205.1 Hyphomicrobiales bacterium
TTCAGAAAGCACCGATCACGATGGCGCCGACGAACACGAAAGCGGCACACACCACCAGCACATTGATACGGCTCAATGCTGTCATGGATTGCTCTCCCTGCGTTTGATATTCGTCCCCTTCAGCCAGCGCACCATAGCTCATCGCGACGCTTATGTGAAGGTCTTGTTCATATTCCGTTAACCTGTGGACAATCGATACCCGGCTCTGCCATTGGCGATGAACTTTAATCCGGCCTCACCACGGGATCGTTGTTCCATCATAATTGAGGAAGGTTCCGGCAGCCTCGCGCCCGGCGCTATCGATCGTCCGAATGATCCCGGTTGCGGATTGTTCCACACTGATATCAGCGCCTGCCCCACCCATGTCGGTGCGCACCCAGCCCGGGTGCATGACAAAGGCGATGATGTTCTCCTGCAGCAGCTCAGCTGCCACCGATTGAACGGCCTTGTTGATGCCGGCCTTGGACGCGCGATAGGAGAACTGACCATCGCCGCCGCGTTGAAACGACCCCATGGCCGATGAAATCGTCGCCACCTTGGAAACCTGCCCGCCTTTGCCCATCAGCGGAGCGAAATTCTGCAAAACACGCAGCGGCGCCACCGTATTGACCATCAGCGTTTCGGCAAAGGCATCCAGATCAGCCGTCAGAATGCCGCGTCCACGATCACGATAGATGCCGGCATTATTGACCAGAACATCGATCCGCCCCTGACTGAGCGCAGCGCGGGCGGCACTCAGTGAAGCCGCGTCCGCGACATCGGCCGCCAGCAGCTTGAGGCGTGTACGTGCGCCCTCGATCGCCCGCAACGCGTCGCATTTCAAAGGATCACGCACGAGCGCGATGACGTCATCACCGCGCCCGAGAATCTTCTTGGCGATGCCAAGCCCGATGCCGCGACCGGCGCCCGTGATCATCCAGCAACTCATGAATGTGCGCTCCTCAACGGCCACCCGCGTCGGATGCGGCAGGCTGGCACGTTTACTCCCTGTACGGCTGCAGCGCACTTACTGCAACTGGCCGAAACAGGAGATGATGATGGCAAGGTCGCATATGCTGGTTGCTCTTGGTGGAGCAGTGTTTCTGACGATGGCCACCCTGGCTGGCATGGCGGTGGCGCAAAACCGCGGCCATGGCGGTCCACCGCACGGCGCGGCGCCAGGCGCTGGCGATATAGGGCCGGACTCCGGCGGGCGGCATGGCGGCGCCCTCATGAACCCCCAGCGCATCATCGACGGCATTTTTGACCGCCTTGACCGCAATTATGACGGGGTGATCGAGACCGCCGAATTCAAAAGCGTGATCGAGAACCGGTTCGATCGCATCGACCGCTCCAGGAAAGGCGTCATCACGGCAGCTGATATAAAGGCACGCGGGGCCGGGGACTTCCCCCGCTTCGGCCACGGCGGGCGCGATCGCGAGGTGACGCTCGACCGCTTCACCGCCCGCTTCATGGAAAGCTTCGGCAAGCCGGCTGACGGACAGGTGACAAAAGCCGAATTTGTCGAGGCCTACATGGATGTCTTCACCTACATCAACCGCGCCGGTGATGGCAAAGTGACGCGCAAGGACGTTGAACAATATTTCAACGTGGCGCGGCGCATGGGCCCGGCTTTGCGCGGATAAGAGCTGACGGCGGGACGAGCATGCGCTTATCCTACCTGCCCATGGCTGAGAGCGACCAGAGCGACGATGACCTCCTCGCCGCCACAACGCGTGGCGAGGAGCGCGCGTTTGCGCTGCTGGTATCGCGCCATGCCGAGAAACTGCGCGGGCTGGCCTTCCGCCTGACCGGTAACAGCGCCGATGCCGATGATCTGGTGCAGGAGGCGTTTTGCCGCGCCTTCGTCCAGGCAAAGACATGGCGGCACGAAGGCATTCGCTTCTCGACCTGGCTCTACCGGGTGGTCACCAATCTCGCTTTCGACCGCTCGCGGCGCCTCAAGACACGCCGCCCGGTAGCCCTCGATGCTGTTGCCGAGCCGATTGATGAGCGCCCCGATGCACTGGACAACATGGATGAAAACGAGCGACGCCAGGCCATCAACAAGGCAATCAGCAGCTTGCCCGAGCGCCAGCGCCAAGTGGTCGTGCTGACCTACGGCGAAGGGTTGAGCAACGCCGAAGTGGCCGGCATGATTGGCACTACCGTCGAGGCCGTCGAGGCTGCACTGACACGAGCGCGCATCAGTTTGCGCGACCAGCTTCGCGAGAGCGGATGGATGACAGAGGAGAAAGAAAATGAGCGTCGATCACGACCTCTTCACCGCGCTTGAGCGTTACGGAGCCAATCCGGCGCGCTGGCCACCGGCACTCCTCAAGGTGATGGAACAGACCCGCGCCACCGATCCCGGTTTCGCCGCCGCGTGGGATGATATGACCCGCCTCGAAGGGCTGATCGCCGGCAGCATGGACGTGCCGCCTGCGCCCATCGCCTATGGCAGCGGCATGGCCGCACGCACGCTGTCGCTGATGGGCGAACGCCGGCACCGGAAGGTCGCGCGTCTGACGCTGGCTTTCGGCGGAAGCTGGGCTGTCGCAGCCATGATCGCCGGCCTCGTCGCAAGCCAGCTGCTGACAACTGGCGAGAGTGATGTACTTGCCTATGCCGAAATGGCGTTGGGCACGACGTCGCTGATTACGGGAAATTGAGGGGGAGATACGGCGATGCTGATTAAAGGACGCTGGGCCTGGGCCGTTCTGATCGTCATGTTCCTGTCGCTTGGCGTTAATTTTTTCATGTTGGGTTTTCTGGTGCGCGGCAGTCCATGGCCGCACTTTTTCCGCAATGGCCCTCCTATTGCCGGCATGCTGGAGGATTTTCCACCCAATCTGCGCCGCACCATTGGTCGCCAGCTGCGGCAGGATCGTGACGCGATCCGCGCCTCGGTCGATGCCATCCGCAGCAAGAGGCAGGAAATCGCCGCAGCCTTCCGCTCTCCCGTCATTGACGTCAA
>JAKFVK010000195.1 GCA_021732205.1 Hyphomicrobiales bacterium
TACAACTTCGGGCGAAGGCTCAAGACCCTCAAAGGCCTCACGCCTTACGAGTTCATCTGCAAACAATGGACAATCGACCCCGAAAAGTTCACTCTAAACCCGTTCCATCAAATGCCGGGACTGAACATCTAGGTCATAGACCCATAAATGAGATTCCCAAAGTTTCGCGAGTCAGATTCTCTTTTGAGGAGGAGGGCTCTGACATGGCACGCTTTGATTTGACGGATTTTGAATGGTCGGTGATTGAGCCTTTGCTTCCGAACAAACCACGGGGTGTGCCGCGGGTGGATGACCGACGTGTGTTGAACGGGATTTTCTGGCGGCTGCGGACTGGCGCGCCTTGGGCTGATATTCCGGCGCGCTACGGTGCGCATACGACCTGCGTGAACCGCTTCAACCGGTGGCGCAAGGCAGGTGTATGGGACCGTCTTCTGGTTGCTGTTTCAAACGCTTATGACGGTGACATCCAGATGATCGATTCTTCCTCGATCCGGGTTCATCAGCACGCCGCCAACGCCAAAAAAAAGACGACGGATCCCGTTGCATGGGTCGCTCGCGGGGCGGGCTGACGACAAAAATTCATGCCCTTGTCGACGCCGAGGGGCTACCGATCGCGCTCAAGCTCACTGAAGGTCAGGCGCATGACGGGCGCAGCGCACGCGACATGCTGGAGGACATTTCCCGGGGTCAAATTCTTTTGGCCGACCGTGCCTACGACGCCGACGAGCTACGCCAAAGCCTGAAAAAGCGCGGCGCATGGGGCAATATCAAGGCGATGCCAAACCGGCGCAATATTCCCGCCTTCAGCCCGTTTCTGTATCGCCAACGCAATCTCGTCGAGCGCTTCTTCAACAAACTCAAGCATTTCCGCTCCGTTGCAACCCGCTACGACAAGCGCGCTGACAACTTCCTCGCCGGCATCAAGCTCGCTTCATTCCGTATCTGGTGTCGCTATAATGAGTCTATGACCTAGTCTCTCGATTGATCTTTTATAGATAAATCAATGCGTTGGAGCGGGTAGCGGGAATCGAACCCGCGCCAAGAGCTTGGGAAGCTCGCATGATACCATTTCACCATACCCGCAATAGGACACTCGTAGCTGAATCCCGCTCGGAAGGTCAACACATGAAGCGGGTCGATGAGAGCCAATTTGGGTGGCATGATGACGGTATGGGAACATGGGGCGAAGGCTAAACGAGTTTCATTTGCAGCGGCTGTAAAGCCGTCTGGCGTTGCTCGTATCGAGACTACCCGCAGCGCGATCGCGGAAAGTTTGATTGCACATGCGGCGTAACCGTCTACGCATGGAATGGAACTCGCGACTATACTGATTTTGAGCTTGCCAAGGCCGGCACCAAGAGTGAAGGCGAGCAGCATCCGGCACGACGCCAGAAGGCTGGATCGATATAAACAAACTTGTGCGGCTTGTTGGGAGAGGGGAACCGGTAGCGGCCTAGTCCGTACTCTTTCTGTCACACGCTCCGATCCCGACCTACTTTATGAACTTAGGTTCCATAAGCGCGCCCGCGCTGGCCGTGGTGATGCGGATATGTTACGCAGCTTAAGAAGCAGGCGAGATCGAATCGCGCTCACGTTTGGAAGTTCTTTTATATCAAACGTTTAGGAAATCGACGGCTTTTTTTTGGCATGAGCTTCCCAAGCTGCATACGAGGGTTCGATTCCCTTCGCCCGCTCCAATCGACGCTTTTAGCCCCCATTTTGTTCAGACTGCCACGAAAATGTGATCGATTGTCGGGGAGTAAATGTCACACTTGGCGGTGCTCGTGATTTCCCTGCGTTGACAGCGCCTTTTCCATCGGCGACCGATAGGCGATGATGAATGCACCCATGCCACGCCAGTCAGTCTCGCTACACCCTGGCAAATTCACCGACCCGCGCCGCACCCTGAAAGGCGAGGAGCGTGCCAGTGTTGCTCTCCACCGCCTGGAGACGCTGTGGTTCAACACCGGCACGCTGTGCAATATCACCTGCGTTAACTGCTATATCGAGAGTTCGCCGAAAAACGACCGGCTGGCCTATCTGAACATTGCCGATGTCGCGCATTTTCTTGACGAAATCACCCGAGAGGGCCTGCTAACCCGCCATATCGGTTTCACCGGGGGTGAGCCCTTCATGAACCCCGATATGGGGGCGATTCTCGATTTGGCTTTGTCGCGAGGCTTCGAAGTGCTGGTGCTGACGAATGCCATGCAGCCGATGCAAAGACCATCAGTGCGCCAGCAGCTCGCGACATTGATCGCCACCTACGGCGCCAGCCTGTCGCTGCGCGTCAGTGTTGATCACTATACACCTGCACTTCATGACAGCGAGCGCAGCGTCGGTTCGTTTGAACGTACCGTTGAAGGCATAGGCTGGCTTGTCGGGCAGGGGGCTGATCTGGCGATTGCCGGGCGTACCTGCTGGTCCGAGACGCAGGACGAATTGCGCGCCGGCTATCGCGCGCTCTTTGCCGAGCGCGGCTGGTCGCTCGATGCGGATGACCCGGCCCGCCTCGTCCTTTTCCCCGAAATGGACGAGCGCGTCGATGTTCCGGAAATCACGACCGCCTGCTGGTCGCTTCTCAATGTCGACCCGGCAAGCTTGATGTGCGCGTCCTCCCGCATGGTGGTGAAGCGCAAAGGCGCGTCAGCCGCCACCGTCCTGCCTTGCACGCTCTTGCCCTATGATGAGCGCTTCGACATGGGTCCAACGCTGGCTGCGGCCGCCACGGCCGATGGCGGCATGTTCGATGCGGGGGCCGTTCGTCTCAATCATCCCCATTGCGCTAAATTCTGCGTGCTTGGCGGCGGCAGCTGCCAGAGCTGACACCTCACGAGCCGCGCCGGGCGCGGATGGCGTCAAGCTCGGGATCGCGGACGCAAAGGCGGTGACCGGCTTCAAGGCACAGCAGCACCCGGCGTGACTGGGCAAAACTCTCCACCAGCCAGTA
>JAKFVK010000071.1 GCA_021732205.1 Hyphomicrobiales bacterium
CGGTAATCGAATCGCCGGTATGAACCCCCATCGGATCGATATTCTCGATCGAGCAGATGATGATGCAGTTGTCCTTCTTGTCGCGCACCACCTCCATCTCGTATTCTTTCCAGCCGAGGACGGATTGTTCGATCAGCACTTCGGTGGTGGGGGAGGCGTCCAGACCGCGCTCGACGATATCCATGAACTCGTCGCGGTTATAGGCAATGCCACCGCCAAGGCCGCCCAGAGTAAAGGACGGGCGGATGATCGTCGGCAGGCCGATATCTTCCAGCGCCTCCAGCGCTTCGGCGACGCCTTTGGAAATGTAGCGGCGTTTACGTTCAGGTTCGTCACTTTGCCAGTTGCGCAGGAAGTCGGCCTTGACGGTTTCGCGATCATTGGCGGGCAGCGCCTCGATGCGGACAAGCTCGGCGCGGTAGCGTTCCTTGTCAGCCGATTTCAGATCAGAGGCGTTGGCGAGCCGCGAGCGCGGCGTTTCAAGGCCGATGCCAGCCATGCAGTCGCGGAAACGCTCGCGATCCTCCGCCTTGTCGATGGCTTCAGCCGTGGCGCCGATCATCTCGACATTGAAGCGCTCCAGTACCCCCATGCGTTTCAAGGAGAGGGCGGTGTTGAGCGCCGTCTGCCCGCCCATGGTGGGAAGGATGGCGTCGGGGCGCTCCTTTTCGATGATCCTGGCAACGATTTCCGGTGTGATCGGCTCGATATAGGTCGCATCCGCCAGATCCGGATCGGTCATGATGGTGGCCGGATTGGAATTGACCAGGATGATGCGATAGCCCTCGGCGCGCAGCGCCTTGACGGCTTGAGTGCCGGAATAATCGAATTCGCAGGCCTGACCGATGATGATCGGGCCGGCGCCGATGATGAGGATCGAGCTGATATCTGTGCGCTTTGGCACGGGAAACCTTTTTGGTGTGGGGCAGCGGACGCTGCGTCCGCGGGGCGGGGCGTCGTTTAGCGCACTGCGCCGGGAAAGGCCACACCTGAGCGCCCCGGCCAGCCGATTATCTCGAACGCCCGTCTCGAGGCAGCGCAAAAATACGTACTTTCAACTACGTAATAATATCAGGGTCATTATATTTAACGCACCATAAACAGTTATATTGCAAGTCTACGGAATGATATGTCGGAGGTATATTTATGCGTCATTTCGTCGGGCATTTTCGTTTGCGTACCCAGATTTTTGCGGTTGGAGCGATTGCCGCAGTCGGTTTCTTGACGATTTTAGGCCTCGCACTGTGGAATTCATCGACCCAGGCGGTGAACGATCACATGACGCGCCTGGGCTCGCAGATAGCCCTTGAATCGGCCCGCGCCGGCCAGGATTTCCTCCAGTTGCGCCGTCATGAAAAAGATTTCCTGCTGCGCCTCGACGAAAAATACCTGAAGCTGCACAATCTCTCGGAAAAAGCGGCGCGCGAGCGCATGGAAGCGGTCAAGGCCATGGCCGTGCAGATCAATGATGCGCGCCTGATTGAGGCGCTGAAGACCATTGACGCCCCGCTGGATGACTACAGCCGTAATTTCAAACGACTTGTGGAGCTGAGGCTGGCACTCGGGGTGAATGGCGCCAGCGGCCTCGAGCGGGAAATGGCGCGCGCCGCCAGCGAGCTTGAAAAGAAATTCCAGTCCTTCGACAATCAGACGTTTGCGCTTGATGTGCAGAGATTGCGGCGCGTCGAGAAGGATTACCTTCTCTATCGCAGCGAAGCGGATGCGAAGCTGCTGGGCGAGGTCAGCGACAGGCTGATTACCGCCATTGGCGCGGAAGATCTGCCGCTTGCCGATAAATTTGGCTTCAAGGGTCTCGTCGAAGCCTATGTGCGCGCCTTTGGCAACTGGACCAAGCTCGCCGCGGATTTTTCCCAGACGCAGAAGGACACCTCCGCTTCCTATGCCAAGCTTGAACCCTTCATTCAGACGGCAACCGACCGGGCTGATGTGCTGGCGGTCGAAATTGAACGTCGCAGCCAGGCGCTGTCGGCGATGAATTTCAATCAGATGCTGGCTGTCATTGTAGCGGCGTTCGTGCTGTGCACGACATTGTCGTTTGTGGTGTGGCGCTATCTCACCGGTTCGCTGGCGCTCATCGAACGTGCCACGACGCGTCTGGCCACGGGGGAATTGACGCCGCCGATTGATGCGGTGGCGTCGAAAAACGAGATCGGCAGCCTTCTGGCGGCTCTGGCGATCCTGCGTGACAACCTCGTATCAGGTCAATCAGCGCGGGCAGCCCAATCCGCCAGCCAGGAGGCAAATCTGCGCCGGGCGAGCGAGATCGAGCAATTGATCGGCGGTTTTGAGCGCGATGTCGGCGAGGTTGTGCGTTCCGTCAGTGGCACATCGCGCGATATCAATGCCGCGGCAGGTGCCCTGTCGCAATCGGCGGAGGAAGCGACGAAACAGTCGGGGACGGTCGCTGCGGCAGCCGATGAAGCCACGATCAATGTGCAGACGGTTGCCGCGGCGGCCGAGGAGCTCGCGTCCTCGATTACGGAAATCGGCAGGAGATTGAACGAGACGAGCGAGATTTCGAACCGCGCTGTCGGCGAGGCAGCAGAAGCGTCACGGACGGTGAACTCGTTGTCAACGGCGGGCGAGCGGATCAACGAGATCGTCGGCCTCATCCAGACGATTGCCGCGCAGACCAATCTGCTGGCGCTCAATGCGACGATCGAAGCGGCGCGCGCGGGCGAGGCTGGACGCGGCTTTGCGGTGGTCGCGGCGGAAGTGAAGACGCTGGCGCAGAATACGTCACAAGCCACCGCGCAGATCGGTGGTCTCGTCAACGAAATCCAGACAACAACCTCGGCTGCGGTTACCGCTATCGCCAATATCAGCGGGACGATCGATACGATGAACGGCGTGGCGATGGCGATTGCATCGGCGGTTGAGGAACAGGCGGCGACCACACAGGAAATCGCGGCGCGGGTCTCCCA
>JAKFVK010000274.1 GCA_021732205.1 Hyphomicrobiales bacterium
CCACCCTTTATGCCGCCGGCATAGCGACGGGAAACCCTGATTATCAGCGGGCGTTCCCACTCTTCGAGCAGGCAGCCGAGCTGGGGCTGGTCGACAGCCAGTTCAATCTGGCTGTGCTGCTGGTCAACGGGCTTGGCGCCAAGCAAAATCTCGGTGAAGCCTACAAATGGTTCACAGTCGCGGCGCAAAACGGCGACAAGGAAGCCAGCAAAAAACGCGATGAGATCGCCGCCGGCCTGAATGGTCAGGCACTGGTCGATGCCCGGCTGGCTGCGCAGAATTTCCGCCCCAAGGCGATTGCGGCGGCGGCCAACGAAGATACACCGCCCACCTTGCTGTTCGAAGACAATCCCCTCGCCGCGCCGCCGGCGAGCGGGCCGCAGGCAACGCCAAATCTGGGAATTTCAGTTGCGCCGGCGAGCAAGCGCAGCTGAAACGTCGCGTCCATGATCAGCGCGCCGCTAAATGGCTAGTCTTCCTCACTTGACGGGGGTCTGACCGCCCGGCACGACACAGGCTGACAAGGCGGTGCTGATCGCAAACCTCCGTTTGCCGCGCCCGGCCGCGCCATGATGTGGAGCCATGATGATGTCAGTTCAAAACAGTGCTGACGCAGGCGCCGCCACGTCAGGTGGCAATCATGGCCTGCAGCGCGCCATCATCGTTGGCATCATCGCCTTTCTGACCCTGATCGACCTTTTCGCCACACAAGCCATCCTGCCAACGCTGACCCGCCATTACGGCGTCAGCCCGGCCGACATGGCGCTGGCGGTCAATGCCAGCACCGTCGGCATGGCGGTTGCGAGCCTTGCGGTCGCGCTTTTAAGCCGACGCATCAATCGCCGCACCGGCATCGTTGTCAGCCTGTCGCTTCTTGCCCTCCCGACGCTCCTGCTGGCGAATGCGCCTGACCTCACCATTTTTACCGCGCTTCGCGTCGTGCAGGGTTTGCTGATGGCAACGGCCTTCACCCTGACGCTGGCCTATCTGGGCGAGGAACTCAGCATGGAGGAAGCGCCACGCGCCTTTGCCGCCTATATCACGGGTAATGTCGCGTCCAATCTGATCGGTCGGTTATTATCTGCATCCCTCGCGGATCATTTCGGGCTGGCGACAAATTTCTACGTTTTCGCCGGGCTTAATCTGCTTGGTGCCGGCCTTGCGCTGCTGGCCATCCATCCGGCCATGCGCCTTACGGGCACCGAGCCACTGGGGCAGGCGGTCGCGGCCGTGCGCAAGCATTTTTCCAATCCGCTCACCCGTTCGAGCTTTCTCATCGGCTTCTGTATCCTGTTTGTGTTCATCGGGACCTTCTCCTTCGTTAATTTCGTTCTGGTGCGCCCGCCGCTCAGCATCGGCCAGATGTCGATTGGCTTTGTCTATCTGGTCTTTCTGCCGTCCATCGTCACCACCCCGCTCGCCGGCAAGCTGGTTGCCCAGCTTGGTACGCGCACATCGCTGTTGATCGGGCTTGGCGCTGCTGCTCTTGGCCAGCCATTGCTGCTCACCGGCAATCTCGCCGCCGTTCTTCTCGGACTGTCCATCATCGGGGTTGGGACTTTCTTTGCGCAGGCGACCGCCACCGGCCTTGCCAGTCGCGCGGCTGACGGCGACAAAGGAGCTGCAAGCGGCATTTATCTTGCGTGCTATTTCTCGGGCGGGCTTGCCGGCAGCGCTGTCCTCGGTCAGATTTTCGACCGTTTCGGCTGGACGGCGTGTGTCGCTGCGATGACCTTCGTCCTGACGATCGCGCTGTGGATTTCGTTTCGACTGGCGCCCGCAGCAAAACAGTGAATTGAACCAGTCGAGCGTGGCAGCGTTTTGCCGGCGGTTCAGCCCGTCGGCGGGGTCTGGATTGCCAGCTCACCTGCCCCGGCGCTGCGCAGCAGATGCCCTTTCATCAACGCCGCCGCGCCACGCCTGTCGCCCGTCTCCAGAACATCCAGTATGTCAAGATGCTCTCGGGTGAGGCTTTCGAGCCCGTGTGCGTCGGGCATCTGGCAATAGGCAAAGAGCCGGCGCATATGGTTGATGCGCTTCAGCGTGTCGAGCAGGAACACATTGCCTGAACATTCAGCAATCGCTTCGTGGAATTCACAACCGAAGCGGAACATTTCTGACAAATTATAGAGCCGCATGCCATCCCTCAGAACCCGCTCCTGATTCTCGCGGACAATGGCCATGCGCTCGGGGTTCCAGCGAAAGGTCGGCTCGAGAATGCCAGCCGGCTCGATGATCAGGCGCAGCCGCGCCGTCTGGGCATTACCCGTCGGGTCACGCAAGGATTGCGCGAACATCCAGCCATACCCCTTGGCGCGCTCGACCCAGCCCTCGGCGGCAATACGATCAAGCAAGCGCAGCAATTGCGCACGCGTGAGATGGTAGCGGCGCATCAATGCCGCCTCGCTGACAATCGCCGGAAACTGCCCGTCGAAATGATCCCGGGCGATCGCCTCGTAATGCTTCTCACCGACATCAGCAGCGATCAGAGCCCGTGGCGGCGACAGGGACGCCAGCGGTACGCACAGGATGAAACCCTTGTGCGGTATCAATTTTGTCAAACCTTGCGCACTCAGAGCCTGAAGGGCTTGGCGGACAGGCGGGCGCGACACCCCCAGACGCTGCGCCAGGCGCGACTCATACAGACGTTCACCAAAGCCGATGCCGTCACGGCGGATGATGTCAACAATCTGCCCGATCAGAGCGGGATTTGCTGATTTTTTTATTCGCTTTTGCATTGCGCGCCCCCTTTGATGTAGAATTACTGATTGACAGAAAAATTAAATTAACTGTACTTCATCAATATAAAATACACAATTTTGATTTTACGGCTTTTGGAAAATTGACCCCGATGCACGGAAGCCAGCAACGTGACGTGGATATCTGCGAAGTCGGCCCCCGCGACGGGCTGCAATT
>JAKFVK010000100.1 GCA_021732205.1 Hyphomicrobiales bacterium
GAACAAACTCATTTTTGATCGCGTGCCCGAAACAGGAAAGGGAGCGCCAGTCGAGCGTCTTGTCCCGCGTGAGGAACAGCCGGCGTCAAGCCTGCCGGCGCGCCCATCTGCTCCTGCCGGCGCTACGGCGCCAGCAGCCCAACTGTCCGAGCCACGCCGGGTGTCAACAACGACAATCCGGGTAAAGCCCGACGGGTCGCTCGAAAGCGAGCCCACAAAGCCGCCCTCGGAACCTGCCGCTGCGGCTCGCCCGCAAACGACAACGACCCATGCTCTGCCCGGCTCACCGACAGGGCTTGGCAATGGCCAGGGCAATCCGCTTCCCTCAACGGTCGTGCCGCCTGGGGCTGTGGTCAGCGTCCCAACCATTGCATCTGCCCAGCCCAAGGCTCAGGCGCCTAATCCCGCGCTGGCCCAGCCGGTGGTGCGTGAAGCTCCACCAGCCAGCCGGACGCCGGTTGTTCAGGCGCCACAGGCCCAGAATGATGCGGCAGGCTTCATGGTGCAGATTTCATCGCAGCGCAGCCGCGACGAGGCAGTGGCGAGCTTCGCCAATCTGCGCAAGCGCTACCCCTCACTGCTGTCGGGGCAGTCACCCGACATCCAGGAAGTCGATCTGGGCAGCAAGGGCACCTTTTACCGCGTTCGTGTCGGGCCCTTGCAATCGCGCGCTGAAGCAGCGGATTTTTGTACGAAATACAAGGCAGCGGGCGGCAGCTGCGTCGTGAGCGCGAGCTAGGGTCAGGACCCATTAATTTAGGCAAAACGGCATGGCACGAATGGATAAAATGGCAGGAGAAGCCCGAAAAGCATACCCCTTGGTATGGTTGAGGGCTTCGACGAACCAGTTTGCCATTCGTGCCTTGTCCTTCGGATGGGGTGAAATGACGCGATCTTTATGTCGCAAGCCTTTGAAAGTCAGACGACTTCCTGCAGGCTTGCTCCTCAACCTCGCGCCATTTCTCTCCCACCGTTTCGTCCAAATTAATGGGTCCTGACCCCAGCTTGCGACAACTGAATCGCCCTGCAACGGCGTCTGGCCGCGATAAAAGGCGGGGATGGCGATTGGCTGCCTGACGCGGCAGCTTGACCATCAGCCCGTCCACGCGGTTAATGCGGCAATGAATCAGGGTGCTTTCATCACCGGGCTGACAGGTACAGTCCTTCGCGACGACGAGCGCGATTTTCTACGCCAAACACGTCCTTTTGCCACGATATTGTTTGCCCGTAATATCGGCCAGCCGGCTGAGGTCGTCGCACTTTGCGCGGCCATTCGCGACACGTTGCAGGACGAGCAGGCACTGATCTTCATCGATCAGGAAGGGGGCAGGGTGCAGCGCCTGCGCCAGCCGTTCTGGAGCAGCTTTGTTGCAGCGAAATGGTTCGGTGTGCTCTATGACAAGCGCCCGGAATGGGGGCTTGAAGGCGTCCGCCTCCAATCGCGCCTCATCGCCGATGATCTGACTACGCTTGGCATCAACGCCGTATGCGCGCCCTGCCTCGATCTCTCCATCCCCGGTGCCCACGACATCATCGGCGACCGGGCTCTGTCGGGCGATCCGGCGGTGATCGCGGCGCTCGGGCGGGCGAGCATGGAGGCCTATCTGGCCTCGGGCGTGCTGCCGGTTGCCAAACATATTCCCGGCCATGGCCGCAGTCTTGCCGACAGCCATGTTACGTTACCGCGCGTGTCGCTCGACAGGAATGCGCTCGCCGCAAGTGATTTTCTGCCCTTTGCCGCTTTGGCCGATTGCCCGTTTGCGATGACCGCCCATATTATTTATGACGCCATCGACGGCGCGCGTACTGCCACCCTGTCGCCCGACGTGATCAGCAACATCATTCGTGGTGACATCGGTTTTCGCGGCGCGCTGATGAGCGATGATCTGGGCATGAAGGCGTTGTCGGGATCGATGGACGGGCTGGCCGCCGATTGCCGGGAGGCAGGGATCGATCTTGTTCTCCATTGCAGCGGCAATATGGAGGAAATGCGGGCTGTTGCGGCAGGTGCGGGGCGATTGACCGGCATGGCGCAACGCCGTTGCGCTGCTGCCATGGCGCGGCTGCAGCCGCCGCAAGCGTTTGATCGCCGGCAGGCCGAAGCACGGCTCACCGAATTACTCGCGCTCGTCGGCGCCGCCGATGCCTATGTGGCGGCCGCCACGCCGCCCGGCAGGGTCGCCCATGTCTGACAGCACTGATATGAGCGCGCTCATCGATCTGGCCGAAGAGCGAGCGGAAAGCGATCCACGCCTCGTCGTTGATCTTGGCGGTTATGAAGGGCCGCTTGATCTGCTGCTCGATCTGGCGCGCCAGCAGAAAGTTGATCTCCAGCGTCTGTCGATCCTTGCCCTGGCCGAGCAATATCTGATTTTTATCGACAAGGTGCGGCGTCTGCGCATCGAGCTTGCCGCTGATTATCTGCTGATGGCAGCCTGGCTCGCCTTTCTGAAAAGCAAATTGTTGCTGCCTGATAAGCGCGGTGAGGGGGAACCATCGGGCGAAGATTTGGCGGAATCTCTGACCGAGCGTCTGCGCCGGCTCGATATCATCCGCCAGGCGGGTGCCCGGCTGATGGCGCGTCATCGCCTGGGCGTGGATGTGTTCGCACGTGGCGCGCCGGAAGGGGTGCGAGCGAGCATCACCAGCCAATGGGACGCAAATCTCGTTGATCTCCTGAAAGCCTACGCGTTTCAACGATCAAAGACCGCTCTGGCGCGCGTCACATTGCAGCGCCGACCGGTATGGTCGCTCGCTGATGCGCGCCAGGCGCTTGAACGCCTGATTGGAATGGCAAGCGAGTGGACCAGTCTTGATGAATATCTGATCGCGTATGTCGCCGAGCCTGGTCAGCGCGCCACGATAAGGGCATCAAGTCTTGCGACATCGTTGGAGATGGCGCGCGACGGAAC
>JAKFVK010000092.1 GCA_021732205.1 Hyphomicrobiales bacterium
ACCCCGGCTCGATCCGCAATTGCATCGAAACCGCTCGGCACAATGCCCGCGCTGTACGCACCGCGCTGACGGTCGAGATGTGGGAGATTATCAACAGCGCCTGGCTCGAATTGCAATCCCTGTCCGCTGAGCGCCTGCGCTCGGGGCCAGAACTCGCGCGCTTTCTTGCCTGGGTGAAGGAAATGACGCTGCGCTTTGACGGCATCGCCTATCGGACGATGCTGCGCAATGACGCCTATTATTTCTCGCGCCTTGGCTTCCAGATCGAGCGGGCCGACAACACGGCCCGCATTCTTGACGTGAAATACCATGTCCTGCTGCCACAGACAGAACCTGTGGGAGGCGGGCTTGATTATTTCCAGTGGGCAGCCGTGCTGCGTTCGGTATCGGCGCTGACCTCATATAACTGGATTTACCGCGACAGCGTCAAACCATGGCTTGTTGCCGATTTTCTCATTCTGCGTGAGGAGATGCCGCGCTCGCTCGCCTGCTGCTACGGCAATATTGTCCGCTTTCTGGATGAGCTGGCTGTTTCCTATGGCCGGCAGGGCGACGCGCAACGCCTGTCACGGCGCGTCTCGTCGGATCTGCGCAACGCCACCATTGAAGGTATTTTTCAGGGTGGCCTCCATGAATTCATTTCGCAATTCATCGTTGGCAACAATCATGTCGCCCAGGCGATCACCAAACAATTCCTGACCTGAGGCGGCGATGCATATCCACGTAACTCACGAGACGATTTATACGTATCGCTCGCCCGTCAATCACCTCATCCAGATCCTCCGCCTCACCCCGCGCGGCCATGTCGGTCAATATGTCGGGAATTGGCGCCTTGAAATCGGCGCAGAATGCCGCGTCATCCGCGACGAGGACTCCTTCGGCAACATCACCCATGCCTTTTCCATCGACCGCGAGACCGCGAGCCTTCGTGTCATCGCCGAAGGCGATATCGAAACCGAGGACACAAACGGCGTTGTCCACGGCGCCGTCGAACGGCTTCCCCGCGAATTCTACCTGCGCTCGAGCACGCTCACCGAAGCCGACGCCGCGCTGCGCCAACTCGCCACCAGCCATGCCGGCGCAGCCAGCCGCGATCAACTCGCCGCCCTCCATGCTCTGATGCTCGATCTCCACCGGATGATCACCTTCAACACCAGCGCAACGACACCGGCCACGAGCGCCCGCGAGGCTTTCGCCGCCCGCCAGGGTGTGTGTCAGGATTTCGCCCAGATTTTTGTCACCATCAGTCGGGCGCTGGGCATCCCGGCGCGTTTCGTTGGTGGCTATCTCCTGCGTTCAGATGACAGTGCCCAGCAGACCGCAGGGCATGCCTGGGCCGAGGCCTATGTCAACGGCCTTGGTTGGGTTGGCTTTGATGCTGCCAACTGCGTCTGCGTCACCGGGGACTATGTGCGGGTGGCGGCTGGGCTTGATTCACTTGATGCCACGCCGGTGCGCGGGGCGCAGCGCGGCGGTGATGGCGAAGCAATGAGTGTCCGGGTAAAGGTCGAACCGCTGCAGGCCGTGCGCAGCCCCCGCCCTATCCCGGTAACCCAATCGCAATCGCAGGCATCATTTCCACCATCCCTGTCCTGACCAAGTTGTGCAACCCGCTTCCCATTGCTAAGGCCAGCGCTCGGCCCTGCATTCGCGGGCAAGGTGCCTTGGGCAAGCAGCAAGGGAGAGCAAACGATGACCTATTGCGTCGGCATTCTGGTCAAGGACGGCATCGTGCTCATCGCCGACACCCGCACCAATGCCGGTTTCGATGACGTATCGACCTATCGCAAGCTCCATGTCTTCTCGCGCCCCGGCGAAAAGCTGATCGCGCTTGCCACCGCCGGCAATCTGGCGGTGACGCAATCGGTCATTTCCATGGTGAGCGAGGGCATCAAGAACGAGGAAGGGACGATCGAAACCCTGCTCGATCAGCCCACCATGTTCAAGGCCGCCCAGTTTGTCGGGCGCGCCATTCGCGCTGTGTATGACGTGGACGGTCAGATGCTGTCGCAGACCGGCGCCAGCTTTGATGTCAGCATGCTGATGGCGGGCGAGATCAAGGGCGAGGCCATGCGCCTTTTCATGATCTACCGCGCCGGCAATTTCATCGAGGCCACCGCCGACACCTGTTATTTGCAGATCGGCGAGCACAAATACGGCAAGCCCATTCTCGACCGTGCTGTCAAATTCGACACCGAAATCTATGACGCGCTGAAGCTTGGCCTCATCTCGATGGATTCAACCATGCGCTCCAACCTCAGCGTCGGCCTGCCCATCGACATGCTCGTGGCGCGCCGTGGCGCTTGCGCTCCCGAACTTGCCACAAGGATCGAAGCGGGAGAGCCTTATTTTCACGATCTGCGCGAGCGCTGGTCAGCCGCCCTCCGCGCTGCCCATCTTGCAATTCCGCGCCCGCCCTACAAACAGGCGGCGCAGAAATAAGAAAGCCCGCGCCATTCAATCCCATCCACCGGAACGCCTATGCGCATCATCGATATCCGCGAGATAACGAAGCCCATCGCCTCGCCTATCCGCAATGCCTATATCGATTTTTCAAAAATGACGACGAGCCTGGTTGCCGTCATCACCGATGTGGTGCGCGGCGGCGAGCGCGTCATTGGCTACGGCTTCAACTCCAATGGCCGCTATGGTCAGGGCGGGCTCATCCGCGAGCGCTTCCGCGATCGCATTTTGGCGGCAGACCCCGCAAGTTTGATCGATGAGGCCAATGACAATCTCTGCCCGCACAGGATCTGGGCAGCGATGATGGCCAATGAAAAGCCCGGCGGCCATGGCGAGCGCTCGGTGGCGGTGGGCACGATCGACATGGCGGTATGGGATGCGGTGGCAAAAATCGCCG
>JAKFVK010000122.1 GCA_021732205.1 Hyphomicrobiales bacterium
GCGACAGCCGCCCGCCGCAACTCGGCTCAACGATGCCGTTTGATCATCGCCGGATCGCCGCCACCGCCATGGGGCGCCTGCGCGCCAAGCTCAAATATCGCCCTGTCGTGTTTGAATTGATGGCGGACGAATTTACGCTCACCGCCTTGCAACGCACCGTTGAAGCGATTTCCGGAAAACATCTGCATAAACAGAATTTTCGTCGGCTGGTGGAACATGCCGCCCTCGTCGAGCCGACGGGCGAGGTGACCTCGCGCACCGGCGGGCGGCCGGCGGCGCTCTACAGATTCCGCCGCGAGGTGACACGCGAGCGCCCGGCTCCAGGGCTGAAGCTGTCGGTCGCGCGCCAGGTGTAGTCTTCCGTTCGATCCTTGACGACGGCGCGTGACATCTGTGAACCGCGCCGATCAGTCAGAACCCGACATGCGACGATGAATGCGACAGAAAGGCGGCGGCTGTCAGCGGCCGCCAGCAACCTGTTCTGGCTTGTTTCGAGACGCCGCACTACTCGAAATTGGTGCCGGCATGCTGAGATAGACGTCACGCACCGTTACGATGTGCTGCATCATCGCCAGACGAGCCTTGCCATGATCGCCACGCAAAATGGCTTGAATAACGGCCTCATGCTCCTGATGAGAGGCGACCAGGCGGCCCAGAGGTGAGAAAAACTGCGCCCGCCGGAATGGCTGCAGACGCTGGCGGGTCTGCAGTGTCAACTCGGCGAGGTAGGCATTGTGACCGCCTTCATAAAGGCGAGTGTGAAACACTTCGTTGGCACTTGCATAGGCGGCGCGATCACCTGAACTCACCATGCTCGCCATCTGTGTGTGGATTGCCACGAGATCGTCACGCTGCACCAAAGTCATCGATCGTGCCGCGTACTCGGCGCACAGACCTTCCAATTCGGTCATGATCTGGAACATATCACCCAGCATCTGGTCGCTTGGCAATGCGATCACGGCGCCGCGATGAGGGCGATGAACGACAAGCCCGCTCGCCGCCAATTGCCGCAAGGCTTCGCGAACCGGCGTTCGCGAGGCGCCATAGCTGCGGGCAAGCTCGTTTTCGTCAAGCGCAGACCCCGGCAGGCGCTGGCCTGAAAGAATTTGATCGGTCAGTGCCAGTCGTATGGTTTCAGCGCGCGTCATTCCATTCTACCGTGTATCTGTTTGGCACTGGATTTGTGTCTCACGGCGATGCCACAATTTGCAGCAAAGCGATACAGGCAAACGCGTAATCTACACCGCCGCCGCATCGTGGCGCCGCTTAAGCCGCGCACCAGGAGACCCCGGGGGCGACAGCTTGACTCACCCTCCAGCGCTACCTAGCGTTTTGGTGCCCATAATTGTGCATCAGCACATCTCGGCAGCAAGCGGGAGAACCATGGTGGAGCGCAAGGTTGTGACGCGGCATGATGGCCGCATTCTGGTCATCGAACTTGCCAATCCGCCGGTCAATGCCCTGGCTCATGAGGTACGCGACGCGGTTCTGGCGGCGCTACAGGCGGCGCAGGCAGACGCCGGAACAGATGCTATCGTCATCACCGGCGCCGGCAAGCTCTTCTGCGGTGGCGCGGAAATCAAGGAATTCGGCCAGATGCCGCAGGCGCCGCATCTGACGGAAATCGTCAACGCCATTGAAGAATCGGCAAAGCCGGTCATCGCGGCGTTGAATGGCAGTGCATTGGGCGGCGGATTTGAAATTGCACTCGGCTGCCATGTGCGTCTGGCGGTTCCCGGTGCCAATGTCGTGCTGCCCGAGGTCAAGCTTGGCCTGTTGCCGGGGGCTGGCGGCACGCAGCGTGTACCCCGCCTCATCGGTTTGCGTAAAGCTCTCCCCTTTATCGTCAATGGCGAGGCGATGAGTGCTGTGCAGGCGTTGGCGCTTGGACTGATCGACGGCGTTGAGGATAGCGATATTGTCGGCCACGCCATCAAGCGGGCTCGGCACATGGTCGCCAGCAACGCGCCAATACGGCGGACTGGCCGATTGCGCGACGCGCTTGAGGCGTCACGTTGCGATGCAGTCGCGTTCGAGGATGACGCCGCCGCACTCCTCAAGAAGGCCCGCGGTCTCGAGGCGCCGGCGGCGTGCATCACCTCGCTGCGCAACACGCTGACTTTGACGCTTGAAGAAGGGCTCGCGGCGGAGCGGGCGCTGTTCGTCGAACTGCGTGATGGCGGGCAGTCGAAAGCACTGCGTCATCTGTTTTTCGCCGAGCGCGCCGCGCAGAAGGTGGCCGGCGTGCCCGCAGACACAAAGCCGCGCAGCATCGGGCGTGTCGCCATCCTGGGCGCTGGCACCATGGGTGGCGGCATCGCCATGGCGTTTGCCAGTGCCGGCTTTCCTGTGAGCGTCATTGATCCCGACGAGGCGGCGCTGAAGCGCGGCTTCCAGACAATCGAAAACAATTATCGCGCCAGCGAAAAGCGTGGCGGCATGAGTGTTGCTTTGGTGAGCGCAGCGCTCAGCCGATTAACACCGTCGCAGTCGATCAACGACGTCGCGTCCGCCGACCTTGTCATCGAAGCGGTGTACGAGAACATGGATCTGAAGAAAAGACTCTTTGCCGATCTCGACCGGTTAACGGCGCAAGGCACGGTTCTGGCGACCAATACGTCAAGCCTTGATATCGATGAGATCGCCGCTGCCACCAGCCGCCCCCAGGACGTGGTCGGCATGCATTTCTTCAGCCCGGCGAATGTGATGAAGCTGCTGGAGGTTGTTCGCGGCAAGGCAACGGCGCCAGAGGTGCTCGTCACCGCCATGAACATCGGCAAGCGTATCGGCAAGGTGCCGGTGACGGTCGGGGTATGTTACGGGTTTGTCGGAAACCGCATGTTGCATGC
>JAKFVK010000200.1 GCA_021732205.1 Hyphomicrobiales bacterium
GCGACAGCCCGTTTTTGCGCCGGCCCGACCTGTTGCGCAGCTTCATCCTGCACTGGCAGCGCCATCCCAGCCTCTCCTATCTGTTCTCGGGCCTCTTCATCGGCCCGACCAGCCAGGCGCCGCGTATCGATGAAGCGCGCCATGACGGGCTCTACGAACTTGAGATTGCGCTCGCGCAAATCCCCCGGCCGGGCGAGGGTGTGGCGCCCAGACCATGGCTGCTTGACCGGTTGCTGCGCAATCTGCTGGTCGACGTGACCGGGAATACGCACCGGGCGGAAATCTGCATCGACAAGCTGTTCTCGCCCGATGGACCAACCGGGCGCCTCGGGCTCGTAGAATTTCGCGGCTTCGAAATGCCGCCCGACCCGCGCATGAGCCTGGCGCAGCAGGTTCTTCTGCGAGCCCTCGTCGCGCGCTTCTGGGCGCAGCCTGTTGGCGGCACGCTCACCCGCTGGGGCACGGTTCTCCACGACAGATTCATGCTGCCGCACTATATCTGGCAGGATTTTCTCGACGTGCTGGCCGATCTTCGCCACCATGGTTTCGAGTTGCGCCCGGAATGGTACGAGGCGCAGGCGGAGTTTCGCTTTCCCCTGTGCGGGGAGATCGACATCGAGGGGGTGAGGTTCGAATTGCGGCAGGCACTGGAACCCTGGCATGTTCTCGGCGAGACGGGCGCCATCGGCGGCACGGTGCGCTATACGGATAGTTCCGTCGAGCGCCTGCAGGTCAAGCTGACCACCGCCGACCCAGCCCGCTACAGCGTGTCATGCAACCGGCGCCATGTGCCGCTGACGGCAAGTGGAACCGGCGGGGTGGCGGTCGCCGGCGTTCGTTTCAAGGCCTGGCAGCCGGCGCAGGCCATGCACCCGCAGGTGCCGGTACATGCGCCCCTGACATTTGACGTGTTTGACCGATGGAGCGGTCGCGCGCTCGGTGGCTGCGTCTATCATGTCGCTCACCCCGGCGGGCGCAGCTATGAGACATTTCCGGTCAATAACAACGAAGCAGAAGCCCGAAGGCTGGCGCGTTTTATCCCCTTCGGCCATTCGCCGGGGCCTTATGAGCCGGTGGCAGGCGATATCCACCCGGAATTCCCGATGACGCTTGATCTGCGTCGCCAGCCGGGCGTTTAAACGATGCCGTTCGGGCCGGCCAGACGGTCAGAGCTGCTCTCGCCGTTGCTGAGCCGATATCAGGTCCAGCCCGGTGTGGCGGACGAATTGGTGGATGCGCATGGCAACATCCGCCCGGTGTGGCGCGGCTTCATTGATTATCTGGCGACGATACCACAAAGCCGGCTTCCTCATATGCTGGCACGAGGCGATCAATATCTCCACAATGCGGGAGTGTATTTTCGCCAATATGATGGGCAGGGGTCAGCTGAGCGCGACTGGCCGTTGAGCCATATGCCGATCCTCATCGACGATCATGAATGGCAGACTATTTCCGCCGGGCTCATCCAGCGTGCTGATCTTCTCGAAGCGGTCGTGAGTGATATTTATGGCGAAAATCGCCTTGCGGCATCAGGCCATCTGCCGGCCTCGCTCATCGCTGCCAGCAAGGAATGGCTGCGCCCGATGGTAGGCGTGCAACCGCGCGGCAGCCATTTTCTTCATTTTGTTGCCTTCGAGATCGGGCGCGGCCCCGACGGCTCATGGTGGGTACTGGGTGACCGCACACAGGCGCCATCGGGCGCCGGTTTTGCACTGGAGAACCGCGTCGCGACAGCCAAGGTATTCGCCGATTTTTATACCGGCACCAGCATCCATCGTCTTGCCGGTTTCTTTCGTCGTTTCCGCGACACGCTGAACGGCATGCGCCGCAACGACACGCATCGCGCATCCATCCTCACCCCCGGCCCGATGAACGAGAGCTATTTCGAACACGCCTACATCGCCCGTTATCTCGGCTTCGGCCTGCTTGAAGGCGAAGATCTGGCCGTGGAAGAGGGGCAACTGAAAGTCAGAACCGTATCCGGCCTGGTCCCGGTCGAGGTGTTGTGGCGTCGCCTCGACAGTAATTTCGCCGATCCACTGGAGCTTGACGAAACATCACAGCTGGGCACGGCGGGGATGGTTCATGCGGCGCGGCAGGGCAATGTGACGCTGGTCAACGCGCTGGGTTCGGGCATCCTGGAATCGCGCGCCTTTCTCGCCTTCATGCCGCGGCTCAGTGAACATCTTCTTGGGCAGAAGCTCGCCTTGCCGAACATCGCCACCTGGTGGTGCGGCCATCCTGCGGAAGCCGAGCATGTGCGCCGCCACGCCGCCCATATGATGATCGGCGAAGCACTGTCGACCCGTCTGCCGTTCGAAATCGACGAACATGGTGCGCCGGGCAACCTCCTCCAGCAGCCACACGACGGCTTGCTCGAGCGCATGATCGATGAGGATGGTGCGCGCTTTGTCGGTCAGGAAGTCGTGACGCTGTCGACAACGCCGGCGCTGGTCGATGGCGTGCTGGTACCGCGACCCATGAGCTTGCGGGTCTTTCTCGCCCGCACAAGCGAGGGCTGGCAGGTGATGCCGGGCGGTTATGCGCGCGTTGGCAAAAGCGAGGATCCGACCGCGATTGCTATGCGCCGCGGCGGATCGGTTGCCGACGTCTGGGTGGTGAGTGATCGTCCGGTATCGACCGAGACGATGATGGCGCCGCCGCCTGGTCCCTTCACCCGCGCTCTGCCCGGCACGCTGCCCAGCAGGGCGGCTGACAATCTCTTCTGGCTCGGGCGCTATATCGAACGGGTCGAGGGCGATATCCGTTTGCTGCGCGCCTATCATCTGCGCCTCGCCGAGGGGACAGCTGAAACCAATCCGCTGCTGGAATT
>JAKFVK010000106.1 GCA_021732205.1 Hyphomicrobiales bacterium
AACGGGTAATAGGACAGCGGGCGGTAGTCCGCATTCAGGACCAGAGCCGGGCAAGCCTCGAGGCGGGCTGCTACTGTCAAAACCTCGCTCCCCAATTCGAGAATCGCGTGGTTAACGCTTCACATCAACGTGTCTAATATATCGAGTATGACGGGCTTGTGAAGCGTCGGGTGCTAGGCCGGGGCGCTAATCACTGTTCCGACATCGTCAGCCTGAACCCGCAACGTGCCATGGCGTGTGCACATAGGCCAGCCCTCGCTGCTGACCACCGCCATGGGGCAGGCTTTGCCGTAAAGGGCGGACGCGACCAGCGCTCCGGTCAGGAGGATCGAATCGGCGGAGGTGAGAATGAACGCGGCCGGCGCTGTTCCAAGGCGCAATGCTTCAGCCAGAACGGTCGATGATGAGGAGGAGCCGCGGCCAGCGCTCATCACGAGGATCTTGCCGCCAAGCGAGCGACCATGATCCGGGTGCCAGCGATCCATCACCAATCCCGTATGTGGATCAAAACCACCCCAGAAACTCAACGGCTGCGCCAGGCAGATGACCTCGCCCAAGGCGTTGCCGGGAAAGAGCGTCCGGGCGGCAATCGACGTCATGAGAAACGTCTCACGACGCGGCCCGCCGCAGCCGAATTCAGACAATCAGCGAGGCTGCCGAAGGCGACATCGACACCGAGATTGCCGGGTGCGTAATGCGCCCATTTGCCGGAATTGGTCATGATGACGCCGTCGAGCCGTTTCATCACCGTTGTCACATAGGTGCAGGTATCGACGACGAGGGTGATGCCGGCAGCTTCCAGGCGCGCAATGTCGCCGCGCGCGGCCAGGGCAGCGTGGGTGTCACGCCCGGTGTTGACGTAAATATCGATGCCGGATTTTGCCTTGAAGCCGGGGAGGAGGGCGAGCAGGCGGTCAAACTCGCTGAGCGAAAAATGCGGCGTGCCAAGGCTCACGGCGGTGAGCGTGGCGCCATCGTCCGCCGTCGACAGGGCGCGAAGGGTGGCGCGAATATCGGCAGCCGACACCTCGATCACCGCTTCAGGCGTGGCCTCGCCAAGGGCTGCTGTGAGTGTTGGCGCTTCAGGCGTCAGGCCAACGGCGTGAAACAGCGCAACCGCGCCGCTCGAGGCGGCAACCGCTCCCAGCCCCTTGAAATCATCCTCGCTGATCGACGCCGGCAGGCCGGTGATGGCGGGAATCTGGTCGCCGGCGCGCGCGCCGATGATATGGCCAACCGCAATGGCCAGCGCGTCATTCGACAGATCCGGTACCGGGGCGATGTTGAACACCAGCCGGGCGCGCCGGTTCTGCGGCACATGCAGGCCCTGATAGGGGACGCGTCCGGTCAGTGCGGCGCACAGATCGACGAAATCGCCATAGCGGTGCGTGCGCGCGCCAAGGACGGAATTGGCGAAAACGATGGCGTTTGATTCACCCCAGGCGATGTCCTGCCCCTGTTGCGGGCGCTGCTGCAGCAGGTAAGGGGCGCAGGTGAAGCTTGGTATGCAGCCAAGCTCGAGATGGGCTTCCATCAAGCGCCTGCCATCGTGGCGGGCATTGTCATCACCAAGAAAAAGCTCGGGGTGGATGAGATCGATCGAGCCGACGTTGAGGGTTGTCGGCACGCGCACCTTGCCGCCAAGCGAATTCAGCCGGTCAACGAAATCGAGGCTGACCTTGCCATGATAAAGGCAGCCGTCGATGTGGGCTGCTGCAATGTCGATGAAGCGGGTTGCGCCGAGCGTTTCACCGAAGCGCTCCAGCAGACGCATGGCGAAGGCCTGGGCTTTGCCCAGCTCACCGCTGAGAAGCGCCTCGTCAATGGCCTCGCGCTTCAGCGCCATTGTGCCCTTGCTGCCGTCTACTCGGCTGCCTGTTTGGTGCCGTAACGGCGAATGATATAGTCATCCACCATCTTCTTGAAATCGGCAGCGAGCGTCGGCCCGCGCAAGGTGGCCACCTTCTTGCCGTCAACGAAAACGGGCGCGGTCGGTGTTTCGCCGGTACCGGGGAGTGAAATGCCGATATCGGCATGCTTTGATTCGCCCGGTCCGTTGACGATGCACCCCATGACCGCGACGTTCAGCGCTTCGACGCCAGGATATTTGCTCTTCCATTCCGGCATCGAGGCGTAAATCCAGCTCTGGATATCGCCCGCCAGTTCCTGGAAGACGGTCGAGGTGGTGCGCCCGCAGCCGGGGCAGGCGGCCACCAGTGGGACGAAGGTGCGCAGGCCCATGGTCTGCAGGATTTCCTGCGCCACTTTCACTTCGAGCGAACGATCGCCATTGGGCTCAGGCGTCAGCGAGACACGAATGGTGTCGCCAATGCCCTGCTGGAGCAGGATCGCCAGTGCGGCTGCCGAGGCGACGATGCCCTTGGAGCCCATGCCGGCCTCGGTGAGGCCCAGATGCAGCGTGTAGTCGCAGCGCGCTGCAAGCGAGGCATAGATCGCCACCAGGTCCTGAACCGCGCTGACCTTGGCCGAGATGAGGATTTTATCGCGGGCCAGCCCCAGTTCTTCGGCGCGGGCGGCTGACAGAAGGCCGGACTGGATAACCGCTTCACGCGTGACCTCGCGCGCGGTGATCGGTGCTGCGCTGCGGGCATTCTCGTCCATCAGATGGGTCAGTAATTCCTGATCAAGCGACCCCCAGTTGACGCCGATGCGCACCGGGCGGTCATACGTCATCGCCATCTCTATGATGGAGGAGAACTGCTTGTCCTTCTTCTCCTTGAAGCCGACATTGCCGGGATTGATGCGGTATTTGGCAAGCGCCTCGGCGCAGGCGGGATGATCAGCGAGGAGCTTGTGGCCGATATAATGGA
>JAKFVK010000002.1 GCA_021732205.1 Hyphomicrobiales bacterium
ATGAGACCATCAAGATCAAGGCCGCTATCAAGCGTCAGCCGCTGCGTGCTGTCAGCGCCCCCGATCATCACAAGGCTGTTGCCAAGCAGCGTGCGGCGGCTTTGTTTTTCGATATGACCGCCGTGCTCAAGCCAGTCCATCCATTCAAGATCAGCCGAGCTGAAGATATCCGCAGGTGCCCCGTTAGCAATCTGGCGCGCCAGCTGGGAGGAGGCAGCATAGCTGATGCTGGTCTCAGGTCCGCCACCGGCCTTGAAGGCGGCAGCGGTCTCATCGAAGGCTTCTTTCACGGAGGCTGCAGCAAAGATTGTCAGTTTTTCAGCCGCTCGGAGCTGCAACGATGGCAGGGCGAGACTTGTCGCTGCCGCAGCCATCAGCTGGCGGCGGTTCAAATCCTGGGCACGTTTAATCATCCCCGCAATCTAGCCGGGCCTTATGAGCCCGGCAAGCATGAGGGATTTTTGACTATTCCGCCGCTACCGCCGTACCGACCGCCACCGCCCTCACCGCGCAGAATTTGAACTCGGGGATTTTTCCGAACGGGTCAAGCGCCGGATTGGTCAGCAGATTTGCCGCCGCCTCCGCGTAACAGAACGGCATGAACACCATGTTCTCCGGCACGTCCCGGTCGGCACGAACTTTTACTTCGATCGCGCCGCGCCGCGTTTCAAGCCGCATCATTGCGCCCGCCTCCAGCCCCAGACGTGCGATTTCACGCGGCGACAGGAAGGCGACCGCCTCAGGTTCGATCTGATCGAGCACGCCGGAACGTCTGGTCATCGACCCCGTATGCCAATGTTCCAGCACACGCCCTGTCGACAGCACCATCGGATATTGCGCGTCAGGCACCTCATCAGGCGAGGTAACGGCGGCCGGCACGATTTTGCCACGCCCGCTCAGCGTTGGGAAGCCGGTGGCGAAGATGATCTCGTTCCCCGGCTGGTCGGGATGATCAACGGGGTAGGTCACCGCGCCTTCGCGCTCCACCCGCTCCCAGGTGATATTTTTCAAAGACGGCATCACCTGTGCCATCTCGGTGAAGACATCCCCCGGTCCGTTGTAATTCCACTCGCAACCCATGCGCCGGGCGATCTCCTGGATGATCCACAGATCCTGCTTTGCCTCGCCCGGCGGTTTCACCACCTGACGCGCCATCTGCACCCGACGGTCGGTGTTGGTGAACGTTCCAACTTTCTCGGCAAAGGCAGAAGCCGGCAAAACGACATCAGCATGGAAAGCTGTTTCGGTGAGGAACAGATCCTGCACGACCAGATGATCAAGCTTGGCAAGCGCTTGCCGTGCATGCTGAAGATCGGGATCCGACATCGCCGGGTTCTCACCCTCCACATACAAGCCCTTGATCGAGCCGGCGTGGATGGCGTTCATGATTTCGACGACCGTCAACCCGCGTACCGGATCGAGTGACTGGCCCCAGAACTCCTCAAAAATCCGGCGCACCTCCGCCTTCTCCACCGACTGATAATCAGGGAAAACCATCGGGATAAGGCCGGCGTCGGACGCGCCTTGAACGTTGTTTTGACCACGCAGCGGGTGGAGGCCCGTCCCCGCCCGGCCGATCTGGCCCGTCGTGAGCGCAAGCGCGATCAGGCAGCGCGCATTGTCGGTGCCGTGCACGTGTTGGCTGACCCCCATGCCCCAGAAAATGAGCGAGGCTTTCGACGTAGCGTAAAGCCGCGCCACCTCCTTCAGCGTTTCTGCGGGGATGCCGCAGACGGCTTCCATCTTCTCCGGCGGGAAATCCTTGATGCGCTCCTTCAGCGCTTCGAAACCCTCCGTATAGCCGGCGATATATTGCTGGTCAGTCAGCCCCTCGCTGATGATGGTGTGCAACATGGCATTCAACATGGCCACATCGCTGCCGGGCGTGAACTGCAGGTGATGGCTGGCATGGCGCGATAAGGCCTGCCGGCGCGGATCCATGACAATGAGCTTCGCGCCGCGCTTGGCCGCCTGCTTGATAAACGTCGCCGCCACCGGATGATTGACCGTCGGATTGGCGCCGATAACGATGATGACCTCGGCCTCCATCGCCGCCGAGAACGGTGCTGAAACCGCACCGGAATTCAGCCCCTCCATGAGTGCTGCGACCGAGGAGGCATGGCACAAACGCGTGCAGTGATCGACATTGTTCGAGCCAAAGCCTGTGCGCACGAGCTTCTGGAAGAGATAGGCTTCCTCGTTCGACCCCTTGGCCGACCCGAAACCGGCAAGCGCCTTTGCTCCCTCACGCTCGCGGATGGCTGTAAGGCCGCCGGCGGCCGCATCAAGCGCCTCCTCCCAGCTCGCCTCGCGGAAATGAGTCCACGGATTGGCAGGATCGACCTGATCATTGGCATGCTTGGCCATCCCCGGCAGACGGATCAGCGGCTTGGTCAGGCGATGGGGATGCTGGATATAATCATAGCCGAAGCGCCCCTTGACGCACAGGCGGTTGCGATTGGCCGGGCCTGCCCTGCCCTCGGCTGCGACGATTGCCTCATCCTTCACCTGATAGGTGACCTGACAGCCAACTCCGCAATAGGGGCAGAGTGAATCGACCTCGCGCTCGGCATAGACGACGCGTGTCTGATTGTCGTCGAGCAGACTTGAGGGCATGAGCGCACCCGTCGGACAGGCCTGCACGCATTCACCGCAGGCAACGCAGGTGCTGGCGCCCATATCGTCGTCGAAATCAAACACGATCTTGGCGTCCGCGCCGCGATAGGCCATGCCGATGACGTCATTGACCTGGATTTCCCGGCAGGCGCGCACGCACAGCCCGCACTGGATGCAGGCATCGAGATTGACGCTCATTGCAGGATGGCT
>JAKFVK010000120.1 GCA_021732205.1 Hyphomicrobiales bacterium
CTTTGTTTCTGTTCGCATTCCCTGGAGGTGTCATGGAGCGCAGCGATCCGACCAAGCTCTCCTCACCGCATATCTTTCTGATCAGGATGGTGCTGTTTCTGATCCTGGTGATCTTTGTGGTTGCCGCTACCCACCGCCAGCTTCTCGTGGCCTTCGCCGCCAATCCCTTTCTCAATGGCGTCATCGTCATGGTGCTGGCGCTCGGGATCATTCTGGTGCTGGCGCAGGTGGCACGTCTGTTTCCCGAAGTGCGCTGGGCCAATGCCTATCGTGGCGGGAGTGATGTGCCCTACAAGGTGCTGGTGCGTGGCCCGGTGCTGTTGTCGCCGATGGCGGCGCTGCTGGGCGACCGGGTGGGCAAGGTGCAGATCGGCCCGGCGGCTATGCGCTCCATCCTCGATTCGCTGGGCGGCAGGCTGGATGAGGATCGCGACGTCACGCGCTATATGACCGGGCTGCTGGTTTTCCTTGGTCTGCTTGGCACGTTCTGGGGCCTCACCGAGACCGTGACCTCCATTGGCAAGACGATTTCTGCCCTTGATGTCAGGGTCGGCGAAAGCGGATCGGTGCTGGAAAATCTCAAAGTGGGGCTTGCCGCGCCGCTGGCCGGGATGGGCACGGCCTTTTCATCCTCGCTGCTCGGACTGGCCGGATCGCTGATCCTCGGCTTTCTCGATCTGCAGGCGGGGCAGGCGCAAAACCGCTTCTTCCAGGAATTTGAAAACTGGCTGTCGACGCAGACCGAAGTGATGAGCGAGTCCTCAGGGGTGGCGCCGGCGCCGGCCTCGCTGATGTCGGGCGATCTTGCCGCCATGCTGGAGCGCATCAGCGGCCAGCTCAGCGACACGCAAGGCACCTCCAAATCGACAGCAGCGATGGCGACATTGAGCGAGGGTATCCAGGGGCTGGTGCAGCACATGCGCCAGGAGCAGCAGCTCATCCGCGACTGGGTTGAAAACCAGAATGCGAACCAGAATCAGACATTGAAGCGGTTGGAAGAGATGATCGTCGCGGTCCGCTCAGAGCGTCGCCCATGAGCATCATGGGGCGGGCACGACGGCGTGAACGGCTGGATTACTGGCCAGGCTTCGTCGATGCGCTGTCAACGCTGCTGCTGGTCTTCATCTTCCTGCTGTCGGTCTTCATTCTGGCGCAGTTCTACCTGTCGCAGGAGCTGAACGGGCGCGATGCGGTGCTCAGTCGTCTCAACCGCCAGATTGCTGATCTGACGGTGCTGCTCGGCCTCGAGCGTTCCGGCAAGCAGGAGCTGGAAAGTCGTATCGGCACGCTTGCCGGGGATCTCGAAAAGGCGACCCGCGAGCGGGCGCGCCTGCAGATCGAGGTTGACAATGTTCGCCAGCAAGGCGGCGATGGCGATGCGCGGCTTGCCGGTCTGGCGCGTCAGGCTGAGGATCAGCGCGGGGTTGCTGAACGCGCGCTGGCGCAGATCGAGGCCCTCAACCAGCAGATATCGGCGCTGCGGCGACAATTGACCTCGCTTGAGGCAGCCCTTCAGGTATCGCAGACCCGTGACAGCGACAATCAATCGCGCATCGCTGATCTCGGGCGCCGGCTTAATGTGGCGCTGGCGCTGAAGGTCGAGGAGTTATCGCGCTATCGCTCTGATTTTTTTGGCCGCCTGCGCGATATTCTGGGCAGCCGCGCTGATATGCGGGTGGTGGGCGATCGTTTCGTTTTCCAGTCCGAGCTCTTCTTCGATCAGGGGCTCAATGAGTTAAAGCCGGGCTCCGAGGCTGAACTCGACAAGCTGGCAGCCGCGCTGGTCGATCTCGAAGGACAGATACCCGCCGAAATCAACTGGGTTTTGCGCGTCGATGGCCATACCGACAAGCGACCGATTGCCACCGGGCAGTTTCCCTCCAACTGGGAATTGTCAGCCTCGCGGGCGATTTCCGTGGTGCGCTACCTCATCAGCCGGGGCGTCAAGGCGGAGCGATTGGTGGCCGCCGGCTTCGGTGAATTCCAGCCCATCGAGGCTGGCGATGATTTTGACAGCCTGTCGCGCAACCGGCGGATCGAACTGAAGTTGACGGAGCGCTAGTGAACCAGAGCGTCCGAGCGGCGGGATGGCGCCTCAGACCCTATCGCGAGGAGGACCTTGAGCCGGCGCTCACCGTGTGGGAACGCGCCTGGCGCCACACCCTGCCCGAGATTGATTTTGCCGCCCGTCTGCCGTGGTGGCGGGCGCGCTGGGTGAACGAGATGCTGCCGGTTGGCGAGGTGCTGGTTGCCGATGATGATCACGGCAGGCTGGCGGGGTTTCTCGTGCTGACCCCGGCGACCGGCTATATCGACCAGATCGTTGTCGACCCGGAGCAGTGGGGTGGCGGGCTGGCGGCGCGCTTCATGGAGTATGCAAAGGCGCGCTGCCCGGACGGCCTTGACCTTCACGTCAACCAGGCCAATATGCGGGCGCTCGCCTTTTACCGCCGCCATGGCTTTGTCGTGGCCGCGACAGCGGAGAACCCGCGCTCCGGCCTGCCGACATTTCATATGCGCCGGGAAAATCAGCCGGGCTAGAGGGCGCCTTCGCTCTTCAGCACCTCATGGGCAGCCTTGAAGGCTTCAAGCCCGGCGGGGATGCCGGAATAGACGGTGGCGTGGAGGATGATTTCCTTGATCTCCTCCACGGTGACGCCGTTGGTAAGTGCCCCTTTGATATGAAGCTTCAGCTCGCTTGGCTTGCTGAGTGCGGTCAGCATGGCGAGATTGAGCATCGAGCGCGTCTTGAGATCAAGGCCCGGACGGGTCCAGGCAAAGCCCCAGCACCATTCGGTGGTGATGCGCTGAAACGCCATCA
>JAKFVK010000226.1 GCA_021732205.1 Hyphomicrobiales bacterium
GGACCCGCCTGGGCGAGCGCGCCTTGTCGGCCAACGATGTCCGGACGCTTCTCGGCGAGGGCAGGGTGATGTCATCCCCCCGGCGCGTCGATGGTCTTGGGCGCTCGAAATATACGCTTGAGGGGGGGATCGCCGGGCTGGACGATGCCCCGCCCGCGACAGCGCGGATTGTCGTTCTGGCAGCGCCCCGCCAACCGCTGGTGCGCGTGCTCACCGCGATGCGGGTTGCGGACAGATCCTCCAGATAGGCGCTTAATGCTTGCCATGCGTGTGGTACGAGCCGTGACGGAAGCAGCCGGTGAGATGGTCATTGGTCATGCCCACGGCCTGCATGAAGGCGTAGGTGATGGTCGGCCCCACGAAGGAAAAGCCGCGGCGTTTCAGCTCCTTTGACATCGCCCGGCTTTCGGCTGTCTGCGTTGGCACATCGCTTCGCTGCTGGCGGCATGGCTGCAGCGGGGCGCCGCCGACAAATTTCCACAGAAACGGCGAGAATCCTTCGCCTTCCTCGATGTCGAGATAAAGCTTTGCTGCCCTGATCGTGCCCTCGATCTTGGCGCGGTTGCGCACGATGCCTGTGTCCTGCATCAGGCGATCGACATCTCGCGCACCGAACTCGGCCAGCTTGCGAGCGTCAAATCCGGCAAAGGCTCGTCGGAAATTCTCCCGTTTGCGTAAAATGGTGATCCACGACAATCCCGCCTGGAAGCCATCGAGAATGAGTTTCTCGAACAGGGCGCGGGAATCATATTCCGGCACGCCCCAGTCGCTGTCGTGATAAGCAACATAAAGGGCATCCTCGCCCGCCCACCAGCAGCGGTTCTGCCCGTCGCTGTGCGATATCAGGCTCACGCCTTGCCTCCTGCCAGCTGGAAATCGGCCCAGTCGGGATTGCGCGGATGGATGTCGATGCTGCCGGCCATCAGCGTCTCGCCCTTCGCCTGCGCCTCGACCACATGATCAAGCCGCAGCATGGCCAGTCCGCGCCCGTTGGCGGTTGAGCCTATATAGCCGATGACCCGCTCTCCGCATGTGACGTCATGGCCGTCCATCGGGCGCATAGGGCCGAAAGTAATCGGCACGACACGCTTGCGCACGCTGGTGCGGTGCTCCATGCGGCTCACCACCTCCTGTCCGACATAGCAGCCCTTGGCAAAATCAACCCCGCCGAGCCGGTCGAGATCAGCCTCGTGGGGGAACGTGTCGCCAAGCGTGAAATCCTTGCCGCCTTCCGGGATCGCCAAGGCGATGCGATGGGCGTGATAGGCATCGACATCGACCATCGTCGCGGTTGCGGCAGTGAGCAGCATTGAAGCGTCCTGTCGCGGCAGAAAAGCGCGCTGGCCAAGGCGCGGATGGCGCGGATCGCGATAGCTGATGCCATCACCGATCACCACGTCTTCCCCCCACAGCGCGGCGACGGCAAGTTGATCGCTGACATCAACGATCTCGACCTTGGCGCGCAGCCGGTAGAGATTGAGCTTTTGGATCAGATCACCCGCCAGGGCCCGCGTGATATCGATGAGGAAGCCATCCTCGTCATCACGCGTAATGAGAAAATCACAGAAAATCTTACCCTGCGGGCTCAGCAGCGCGCCGAGGCGGGCATTGAGCGGCGCGAGTTTCAAAACATCGCAAGTGACCAGATTCTGCAGGAAAGAACCGGCTTCCGGACCAAAAACGGCCACGACGCCCCGATCTTCCAGAAGTGCCGCTGAAAGGCTCATGCCCTCCCTCCCTGTAGCAGAGTTGCCAATGACCGGCGCGGAACGTAAGGGGCTAAGGCGGCGCTTACAAGGACGGAGATTTTGATGGCTGCCTATGATCTGGTTTTACGCGGCGGCATCGTTGCCAATCATGACGGCATCGGCAGGCGCGATCTTGGTGTCACCGCCGGTCGCATCGCCGCAATTGGCACGATTCCAGGCGATGTCGGCGGCCAGACCATCGACTGCACCGGCCTTCACATTCTCCCGGGCGTCATCGACAGCCAGGTGCATTTTCGCGAGCCTGGACTGGAACACAAGGAAGACCTCCAGACGGGGGCGGATGCTGCGGTGCTGGGCGGTGTGACGGCGGTTTTCGAGATGCCCAACACCAATCCGCAGACGACCAGCGAGGGCGCGCTCGCCGACAAGCTGAAGCGGGCCGCCGGGCGGATGTCATGCGATCACGCCTTCTGGGTTGGTGGAACCCGCGAGAACATCGCTGATCTGCCCGATCTTGAACGCCTTCCGGGTGCAGCGGGGATCAAGGTTTTTATCGGCTCCTCCACCGGTTCCCTCCTGGTGGAGGATGACGAAACGCTGGGACTGATCCTTGCTCGCATCCGCCGCCGGGCGGCCTTCCATGCCGAGGATGAATTTCGACTGCGCGAGCGGCGCAATCTGCGGATCAAGGGGGACCCCTCCTCGCACCCGCTCTGGCGCGATCCGCAGGCAGCGCTCATGGCAACACGCAGGCTTGTGGCTTTAGCGCGTCTGGCCGGCGCCCGCGTCCATGTATTGCATATTTCGACGGCTGAAGAGATGCGTTATCTTTCGGCCCACAAGGACGTAGCGAGCTGCGAGGTGACGCCCAATCATCTCACCCTCATCGCCCCAGATTGTTATGACCGGCTCGGCACGCTCGCCCAGATGAACCCGCCGATGCGTGATCAGCGCCATGCTGACGTTCTGTGGTGGGGGGTGCAATCAGGTGTTGCTGATGTGCTGGGCTCGGATCATGCGCCACATACGCTGGAGGAAAAGCGCGGTGTCTATCCTGATACCCCCTCAGGCATGCCCGGCGTCCAGACGCTGGTGCCGATCATGC
>JAKFVK010000020.1 GCA_021732205.1 Hyphomicrobiales bacterium
GTGGTCGAGACCTGGCAATGGACGCCGCTGGTGATGCTGATCGTGCTGGGCGGGCTTGCTGCCATTCCCAGCGAGCCTTACGAGAGCGCGGATATTGATGGCGCGTCCGCCTTCCAGAAATTTCGCTATATCACCTTGCCGATGATTGCGCCCTTTCTGATGATTGCAGTCATCATCCGCCTCATCGATGCGCTGAAGAGCTTCGACATCATCTTCGCCATGACGCAGGGCGGGCCTGGCACGGCGTCCGAGACCATCAATCTCTACCTCTATCAGACGGCCTTTGCCTATTTCGATATCGGCTATGGTTCGGCGATCACGGTGGTGTTCTTCGTGCTGATCATCCTGTTATCGCTGGCAACCCTTTATCTGCGAGCGCGCACGCAATGGGCCGAGGGCGGGGTGGCTGAACGATGACACGAAGCCCCTTGCAGAAATTGCTCCTCGGGCTGGCGATAGCGGTTGCCGTTTCGCCGGCCATCCTGTTTTTTTTGTGGACGATTTCTCTATCGCTCAAATTCGAAATCGAGAATGCGGCAAGCCCTCCGGTTTTCATTCCGACCCAGTGGGCGTGGTCTAATTATCACGAAGCCATCGGCAGCAAGAATTTCATTATCTATTTGCGCAACAGCCTCATCGTTACCGGAGCAGCGACACTGGTGGCGCTGGTGGTTGGCGTCCCTGCCGCCTATGGCATTACCCGCATGCGGGCGACCAAAGCCGCCGTCATCGTGCTGATTGCCCGCATGACGCCGGGCCTGTCGTTCCTCATTCCGCTGTTTCTGCTTTTCCAGTGGCTCGGCCTGCTTGGCACGTTGTGGCCGCAGATCATCATCCACCTGGTGCTGACCGTTCCCATCGTTATCTGGATCATGATCGGCTATTTCGAAACAACGCCGCTGGAACTGGAGGATGCCGCACTGATAGATGGCGCCAGCCGCTGGCAGGTGTTCGTTTATGTAGCGCTGCCGATTGCCCGGCCCGGCATTACGGTTGCCTTTATCCTGTCAGTGATTTTTTCGTGGAATAATTTCGTCTTCGGCGTGGTGCTGGCGGGGCGCGAGACGCGCACGCTGCCGGTTGCCGTCTATAATCTGCTGTCGTTTGACCAGATCGCATGGGGACCGCTGGCGGCTGCCGCCTTGATGGTGACGCTGCCGGTGCTGCTGCTGACTGTTTTTGCCCAACGCCAGATCATTGCCGGGCTGACGGCGGGTGCTGTGAAGGGCGGGTGAGGGGGTGTCTGCTATGATGTACCGGCTTATGATCGGGAAAAGGGTTGGTCCCTTGGAACAAGCCGCTCAATGGCGGTTTTTACCTCGTCCTGTGCGTCCTTTGGCAAATGCAGGCCAAGCTTGGAGCGCCGCCACAGCACGTCCTCGGCAGTGCGTGCCCATTCTTGCCCGACCAGATAGGCAAGCTCAGCCGCGCTGAAGCCGCAGCCGAAATCATCCCCCAGATCGGCGACGCATCGCGCCTCGCCCAGTATGCGCTCAAGGCGCGTGCCATAAGCGCGCGCCAGGCGCCGGGCCGTCGCTTCGCTCAGGAACGGCCAGCGCTGGCGCGTTGTGGCGATAAAGGCTGGAATGTCGGCGCCGGGAATGTCGCCGCCGGGAAGCGGTGCGGTCGCTGTCCAGTCCGCGCCCGGATGCGGCAGGCAGGGCCGCAGGGCCGCCATGGCGCGCAGCGCCAGTTCGCGATGGGTGGTGATCTTGCCGCCGAAAACGGTCAGCACCGGCGCCGCGCCCGGTGGCGCATCAAGATCGAGCACGTAGTCGCGGCTGACCTTGCTTGCAGCCAGCGCTCCGTCATCAAACAGCGGCCGCACGCCGCTGAACGTCCACACCACGTCGGCTGGTGATATCCGGCGCTTGAAATAGGCGTTCACCGCCGTGCACAGATAGTCGATTTCGCTGACATCGGCGTAAGGTGCCGATGGATCACCGCTGAAGCCTATGTCAGTCGTGCCGATGAGCATGAAGGCGCCTTCATAGGGAATGGCAAAGACGATGCGGTTGTCATGGTTCTGGAAGATGAAGGCGTGATCGCCGTCATAGAGCCTCGGCACGACAATGTGACTGCCCTTGACGAGACGCACGGTGCGGCTGCCGGGAATGGCAAGCTGCTGGTGGAGGGTAGCTCCGGCCCAGGGGCCAGCGGCATTGACGAGCACGCGGGCGGTGACGCTCTCGACGGGACCGTTTCGCGGCGCAAGCGTGACGGACCAGTGGTCCTGATGGCGGGTGGCGGCGGTAACAGCGGTGCGGGTGCGGATGATGGCGCCGCGCTCGCTCGCGTCAAGCGCGGTGAGCACGACAAGCCGGCTATCGTCGACCCAGCCATCGGAATAGACAAAGGCCGTGCTCAGATCATCGCGCAGGTCGCGGCCGATCACATGCCGGCGCAGATGGATGGTTTCGGTGCCTTTCAGTGTCCGGCGGCGCGCCAGATGGTCGTAGAGAAAAAGCCCGACGCGTACCATCCAGGCCGGGCGATGGGAGGGTTCGTGGGGCAGGACGAAGCGCAACGGCCAGGTGATATGCGGCGCCATGGCGAGAATGATTTCGCGCTCCTGCAACGCTTCGCGCACCAGGCGAAACTCGTAGAATTCGAGGTAGCGCAGCCCGCCATGGATGAGCTTGGTCGATGCTGACGAGGTGTGGGCGGCCAGATCGTCCTGTTCCGCAAGCAGGACCTTCAGCCCGCGCCCCGCCGCATCGCGGGCAATCGCTGCGCCGTTGACGCCGCCGCCGATGACAAGGAGATCGTATGTGGCGGTCGCCAAAGCAGGCACCCTGACGTCTGTGATCC
>JAKFVK010000231.1 GCA_021732205.1 Hyphomicrobiales bacterium
TCTTCACTATTCTGTATTGCTCTACGGATTGCCTCTGTCGTGGTGGCGCTGCCGTGTAAAATCTGGCCCATAGTGCTTCCCTCCATTCCAAGGAAAAGATTGCACCATCAAAGCCCGGGATCAAACACCTAGCCGATGGTGAGTATAGCAGCCCCCCTCCACATGGAGCAGTGCAATGGCAATGAAAATCCGCAAGGCAAATGAGCGCGGACACGTCAATTTCGGCTGGCTCGACAGCCGCCATACCTTCTCGTTTGGCGATTATCACGATGCAGATCACATGGGTTTTGGCCCGTTGCGTGTCATCAACGAGGACCGGGTGGCGCCAGGTGGCGGCTTCCAGACACATCCCCACCGCGATATGGAGATCATATCCTATGTTCTCGAAGGCGGCCTTGCGCACAAGGACAGTCTGGGTACCGGCGCGCTCATCCGCCCCGGCGATGTCCAGCTTATGAGCGCGGGCGCGGGGATCAGGCACAGCGAATATAACGCCTCGCCCGGTGAACCCGTCCACTTCCTCCAGATATGGGTGCTGCCGGAGACAAAGGGCCTGCAACCGGGCTACGCGCAGACAAATTTCGCCGATGAGGAACGGCGTGGCCGGCTCCGCCTGGTTGCCTCACGGCAGGGTCGCGCGGCCTCACTTGTCATCCATCAGGATGTGGACCTCTACGCTTCGCTGCTGCCGGCGGGAGCCAGCCTGTCCCATCGCTTTGCGGCAAACCGGCTCGGCTGGGTGCAGGTGGCGCGCGGGAATATCGCCATCGATGGCGTGTGTCTGGAGGCCGGTGATGGCGCTTCGCTCACAGCGATGAGCGATATCAGCCTGCACGCTCACGCCGACACTGAATTCCTGCTATTTGACATGGCGCCGTGACCCTGGATGCTCGTGCCTCGGCTCCATCTCACCTGATAACCGATTGCGCCATCGCCAGGTAGAGCGGGATACCAAGGAGCAGGTTGAAGGGGAAAGTGAGGCACAAAGACAGTGTCAGGCTGAGGGCCGGATTGGCCTCGGGCAGCGCTACCTTCAACGCCGCCGGCACGGCGATGTAGGAAGCGGAGCCGGCAAGCGTCATGAAGATGGCGGTTGAACCGACCGACAATCCGATTGTCCAAGCCATCAGCAATGCGATAGTGGCAGAGAGCAGCGGCATCATCATGGCGAACGCATAAGCTGGCAGCGTCAGCAGGCGCCAGCCCTGCCGCAGGCCACGACCCGCCACAAGTCCCATATCCAGCAAAAACAGACACAGGAAGCCCGGAAAGACATCGATCAGAAACGGCTTCAGGCTTGCCATGCCTTTAGCCCCGGTGAGCGCACCAATAACGAACGCTCCGATCAGCACGACGATGGAGCCGTTGAGGGCGATTTCCCGCAGCACACTGCCATTGATTTTTGGCCCCGTGCGATCGCCCTGCCGGGCAAGAATGAGCCCAATGAAGATGGCGGGCGCCTCCATCACCGCTGCCACCGCCACCATGAAGCCGTCATAGGCAATCTGGAATTGCTGCAGCAGGCTCGTCATCGCCAGAAAGGTCACAACCGAGATCGAACCGTAATGCGCCGCGATCGCTGCCGCGTCGATACGGCTGAAAGCGGTCAGTTTACGCAGCAAGACAAAAGCCAGAAATGGCAGCAGTGCCGATAAGATGAGCCCTGCCAGAAGAGCGAAAGCGAGATAATGGCTGAGGCCGTAATGGGCGAGTTCAGCGCCGCCGCGATAGCCAATCGCCAGCAGGAGGTAGAGCGCCAGAAGTTTGGCCGCCGCCTCGGGAACGACCAGGTCAGAGCGCGCCAGCGACGCTGCGAGCCCAAGCGCAAAGAACAGCACGACAGGAGAGAGAAGCGTTGTAATCGCAAGGTCAAGCATACCACCTACCACCAGGCTTGGCCCGTTTCATCAACTTGCCCGTAAGCCGCTATAAAAACGCCGACGGACAAAAGATCAAGATCGCCGGCAGACATCTGTTGGAACAAGGCGGTTCAATCCGGCAAACACCCTGTTTCACAGCGCCATTCGTGCCAGGCCTTTCATCAACACCGGCCCGGTCGGGCGCCCGGTAGGCGACCCGCCCGCCGGTTCAAGCGTAATTTCGAACAGATGACCCTCCGCCGCTGGTCCAATCCGTGATGGATCAAGCACGAGGCGACGCGCGCTTGCCATTCGTCCAATCGACACCGGACCGCGATCACGCAATTGCAGCGTCCATACTTCCAGTGTGCTGCTCTCGTCAGGCGCGATGGTCTGCAGCGGCACCAGCACGATGCTGTTTTTCCCGCTGATCGTCACAATTGCCCCCGGGCGTCCTTCGGGCGTTTCAAGAACGGCGATGAGCGAGGGGCCGGGTTTGGCAACAAACAGGAGGGCCAGCGTTGCGACCATCACGATGAAACTCAGGGCAAGGGCGGCCGGTCGCCAGAAGGTCAGCTCGCCCCATAATGTGCGCAGGCGTTGGATCGTGCGCCCGGTCGCTTGACGGGGCAGGGTGCGCGGTTCGAGGCGCCGGGCGATCATGGCCCAGCTGTCGGCAGGCAGAGGTTGAGGCGCAGCGCTGAGATCGATATCGGTCAGTTTCTCGCGCCAGTCGTTGACGCTGAGCGCGAAGGCGCGGTTGAGCGCCATAAGAGTGTTTGCCGATGTTTCATCGCCGCCCTCGCAAAGACCAAGCGCGTAATCGATGGCGAGATCTTCGTCATCTGCCGAAAGCCCGGTCATTGCAGGCACTCCTTGAGGCTCTGCATGCCTCGTCTGA
>JAKFVK010000114.1 GCA_021732205.1 Hyphomicrobiales bacterium
TTTGCCTCCGCATGGGGGCGGCCGCCGGTTGAGGTCACGCCCTGCCCGACGATCAGCGGACCATCCGGACCTGCGCGGGCGATGAGGCAGCCAACCGACGGGTTCGGGCGTGCCAGCCCAAGCCCGCGACGCGCCAGCCGCAGCGCTGCCGCCATCAGGCGATGATCATCATCGGCGGCTTCACTCAAGCCGCTTTTTTGACGCCCCCGGGCGCGGCGTCTCCTCGGCTTGCAATTCATCGAGCACGGTCTCGAAGTCCTTCGCTTCCCGGAAATTGCGATAGACCGAGGCAAAGCGCACATAGGCCACCTGATCGAGAACGCGCAGGCCCTCCATGATCAGTTCGCCGATGGAATTCGAGTTGATATCGACATCTCCTGAGCTTTCCAGCTGGCGGACGATGCCGCTTACCATGCGCTCGATGCGCTCATCTTCAACCGGGCGCTTGCGCAGCGCCACACGCACGGAGCGGTCAAGCTTGTCGCGATCAAACGGCACCCGGCGTCCCGACCGTTTGACGACGGTGAGTTCGCGCAATTGCACACGCTCGAAGGTGGTGAACCTGCCGCCGCAACCAGGGCAGCTGCGACGACGCCTTATGGCGGCGTTATCATCGGTCGGCCGCGAATCCTTGACCTGCGTGTCCTGACTTGCACAGTACGGGCAACGCATCATGAGCCTCAGTAAATGGGGAAACGGTCGGTCAGGGCGATAACGCGCTTGCGAATGGCTGCTTCAACGAGCGGCGCCTGGCCATCGCTGGACTGGGCCACAGCATTCAGGACCTCGGCAATAAGATCCCCCACCTGATGGAATTCGGCGATGCCAAAGCCGCGCGTGGTTGCGGCCGGCGTGCCAAGACGGATGCCTGATGTGATCATCGGCTTTTCCGTATCGTGGGGAATAGCATTCTTGTTGCAGGTGATGAAGGAGCGCACCAGCGCCTGCTCGGAGACATTACCCTTGAGGCCCTTCGGGCGCAGATCAACCAGCATGAGGTGGTTATCGGTGCCGCCGGACGCAATCTCGAAGCCGTGACCTCGCAGACGCTCGGCAAGGGCTCTGGCGTTGGCAATCACGTGCCGGCTGTAGGATTTGAACTCAGGCTGCAGGGCTTCGCCAAAGGCGACCGCCTTGGCGGCAATCACATGCATCAGCGGGCCGCCCTGAAGCCCGGGGAAGACGGCTGAATTGATTTTCTTGGCCAGCCCCTCGTCATTGGTGAGGATCATGCCACCGCGCGGACCGCGCAATGTCTTGTGGGTCGTGGTGGTCGCCACATGGGCATGAGGGAACGGGCTTGGATGCTCGCCTGCTGCGACCAAACCAGCGAAATGGGCCATATCGACCATGAAAAGCGCGCCGACTGCATCGGCAATCTCGCGAAAGCGCGCAAAATCCCAAAGGCGCGAATAGGCCGAACCACCGGCGATGATGAGCTTGGGTTTTGCCTGATGAGCGATCTTCTCGACCTCATCCATGTCGATGATCTGGTCGCTCTTGCGCACCGTGTAGGGCACGGGCACGAACCATTTGCCCGACAGATTGACCGGTGAGCCGTGGGTCAGATGGCCACCGGCTGCCAGATCAAGACCCATAAACGTGTCACCCGGTTTGAGGAGCGCCAGAAACACCGCCTGATTGGCCTGCGCGCCCGAATGCGGCTGCACATTGGCAAAACCGCAGGAAAACAGCTCTTTTGCCCGATCTATCGCCAGTTGTTCAGCGATATCAACATGCTGGCAGCCGGCATAATAGCGCCGTCCCGGATAGCCCTCGGCGTATTTGTTGGTCATGACCGAGCCCTGCGCTTCCAGAACGGCGCGCGAGACGATGTTTTCCGAGGCGATCAACTCGATTTCATGACGTTGGCGACCGAGTTCCGCTTTTACAGCAGCAGCGATGGCAGGATCGCGCGCCTCAAGGGAGGCTGAAAAGAAGTCGGATGAGCGGACAGAGCCGTCCGCCGCGCTGCTGGTAGCCATGAAAAGAGCCTCGGTATGATCTAGCGTTGAGGGAGCTGGAGCGTTCACCAGCCAAAAGACCCGCCTCGACTAGCCGAGAACGCCAGCTGGGCGCAACCCGTCATCAGGAAACAGCGCAATCACTGCACGCGCGCGGCCCGCTTTTCACCCGGCACAAAGGCTTGCGGCCCGACTGAATCATAAGGCGTTGCAGGCAGCGCAAGATTGCCGACAAGCTGCTGTTCATCACGCTTGTAGACATCGTCACGGAAATGGATGATGCCGTCCGCGTTCGCCCACGCCGTGATGTAGACCCAATAGACCGGGACCGGGCGCGTCAGCTTGGCGTCAATGCGCTCGTCGGTACGGATCGCCTGGTCGATGCGCACGCGCTGCCATTCAGGATTATCAGACAACAACCACGTCACCAGTTCGCGAACATTCTGAACGCGGGCGCAGCCCGAGGAATGGAATCGTGCATCACCGCCAAACAGAGATTTCTGCGGCGTGTCGTGCATGTAGACAGCTTCGGTATTGGGCATGCCAAGCCGCACATTGCCCAGAGAGTTAATGCTGCCCGGATCCTGACGGAAGCGGAAATTCACCGCTTCTTCGGTGTTCCAGTTGATGAATTGCGGCGACAGCTCGTTATTTGTCTGATCAAAAATACGAATCTTGTTCTTGGCGAGATATTCGGGGTCTTTCTGCATCTTGGGGATAAGATCGCGACGGACAATGGAGGCCGGCACCGTCCAGAAGGGGTTGAAATTGATCTCGACGATACGAACCGCAAG
>JAKFVK010000023.1 GCA_021732205.1 Hyphomicrobiales bacterium
GTCGCAAGCCGGCATCTTGGCAGGCCGTAGCGACAAGTGTGGAGGCCTCGTCCGGAATCGAACCGGAATACACGGATTTGCAGTCCGCTGCGTAACCATTCCGCCACGAGGCCTTGCTGGAGATATCATCCGCGCGGCGCTATAACAGGTCGAGGGCGCGACGCCAAGCTGTTCTGCGAACTGTTGTCGCAGCGGCGTTCCACAACCGTCTCATTTTCCTGGGGATCGCCGGGATGCCTCGCGGCGATCAACAGAATTTCCAGCCGTTCCGGTGACGAATCCACGGCACGATACGGCGCCGCAGCCGCAGGTGAACCCTTCCGCCGCCTCGTTGCAGAATGTCGCATAATCCAGCGTCAATTCCTCGCCTTCGGCAATCGGGCGCAAGGCGATCACGTCGAGCCCATCATAGCCTGTATTGGGGTCGCAGGAATGGTTCTGCGGCGCCCAATCGTTCCAGTCTTCCGACCACAGAATATAAACCTCATCGCTGAGCGGATAGGCATATTGGGCAAACAGGCGCTGGTCGCTGTCATTCCACTTATCCGCGACATGGCGTCTGGTTGCGAGGCGCTGCGCACGCTCCTCACCTTTGAAGACAATATCGCCAGGCGCCAAGGCGCGCGTTGCCTCGATACCAAGCCCCGCAAGCCCGTTGTCGCGTACGCGATAGGATTTACGGCGCGATCTGTGGCGGGCAAGACCATCGGCAATGATGAGACGCAGGAAGGCCGCCGCCCCAAACCCGTCATGCGCCAGGATATAATCAGCGGTGCCGTGGAAGCCATCAGGATAAAAGACCGAGCAGGTGAAATTGGCATCGAGAACATGGGCGGTACCATGCGCGTCCAGTCGAAAATCAAGCCGGCAATAGCCCTTGGCGCCAAAAGCGAGGAATATCCGGCGCGCCGCATCCTTCAACTGTGTCGCGAGCGTCTCATCGGTTACGGCGATGTTTAGCTCAGGATGAAACTCGGTGTTCTTCAACGCATAGGATTTGAAGCATTCACCGGGTGGAAATACGAACTCGATCGGCGCGAAGGCGCGCGGCATGCCGGGCGATTGCGGATCAGCGGCGACCAGCACGGAAAATTCGCGGCCGCCGATGAATTGCTCGATAAGAATGTCATCAAACGCCGCCAGAAGCGCCGCGCCTTTTGCGATCAGCGCGATTTGATCATTCACCAGATTATCGCTCTCGATACCAAAGCTGTCGCCACCTTCGTTAGGCTTCAGAAAGAGTGGAAATGCGAGCAGCTCGCCTGCCCGCTTTACATCCTCCAGCCGGCTCGCCCTGACAAAGCCCGGCGTTGCGACGTTGCTATAGCGCGCAATGATCTTCAGCGCGCCCTTGCGCGGCTCATACAGATCGGCGCTTGGCCCGGTATAGGGAAGTCCGAGCGCGTCCAACGCATGGATGACGTCAATTGACGGCACATCCCATTCGAGATGCCCCTCGCACAGGTTGACGAAAATATCGAAACTGTCGCGTTTCAGCGCTTTCAACTGGCGGTAAACGGTCGCCTTATCGAGAAAAACATGCGTGAATTGCCACTCTGGAACCAGCGCTGACAGATCGCGCGGTGGATCATTCCTTGCGTAATCGGCCAGCAATTCGGTTCGCTGGTAGGAGGGCTGAAGAACACAGATTTTCACAACGCCCTCGCCTCGCCATCGGCCAGAATAAGCGCGATCAGATCAGCCGATGACATTCCCGACATGGCGAGAATACCGCCAACTGACGATGTATCGTCAGACGACAAGGCGCAATTTGCGTTAACCTCAAGCACATAGGTCTCGCCGGTGCGGCGCGAGGCGCGGATATCAACCCGCGCATAGCCGCTACCATCAACCGCCAGATAGGCGCGGCGTGCCAGATCAACCAGATGGGCATGATCGCTCGCAGGGGCTGGCGCGTAGCCGTAAAGGTCAATGCCGTCAGGCAGACGCTCATCATGCGAATAATCGCCGCAGACGCGCTCAAAGGTAAGAAAACGCTGGTCCTCCGGCAATGCCGGATGGAACACGCGCTCGCCCGGCTCAAGTACCCTGACGCCATGGGGCGCGTTAACGTCGGCAACGCACAGCACCGTGAATTCGCGGCCATCGAGATAAGGCTCGGCGAAGAAGCCTCCCGGCGCGAAATGACAATCATGCATTCCAGCCAGCAGGAGCCTGGCATTGCCCTGCGCTTCGTCCAGCGTCCTGGCCAGCGAACGCAATGTGATGCCCGCAGCGCCAAACGAGACATCGGGCTTCAGGAACAGCGGGAAGCCGATCTCTCTGGCCGCTATTTGCAGATCGCGGGCAACGTCGTTGATCACGACGTAAGGAGCAGTCGCGACACCGGCAGAGCGAAACCGTTCCTTCATGGCAAGCTTTGATGTGGATAACTCATAAAACCGGCGACGCGCGCCGGTAAAGGCAAGGCGCGCCGCTTCAAGGGCCTGCACGACCGACAGGCCCGGATAGCCATTGACGTCATCGCCGTCACAGAGGTTGAAAACGCTAGCGCCAGCGCGGCGCGCATCGTCGACGACGGCCTCGATGTTGCGCGCTGTGACGCGGACCCATTGCCATTGCCGGCCCAGCGCCTGCATCCATTGCGCAACGTCAAAGCGCATCTCAGTCGTTTCGAAATACGGGCTGATCAGAGCCTCGCCAGCAGCGGCATAGGGTACGAAGACGTGCACGGGTGGCGGCGGCATATGGCTGGCGCGGGCGAGGGGCGCGGTCATCTCGCAGCCTCGACACTTT
>JAKFVK010000246.1 GCA_021732205.1 Hyphomicrobiales bacterium
AGGCGTCTGCACGCCGCAATCCATTGCCGCTGCCGGACCGGGCCTCGACGAGTACCTGGCCAAGGGCTTTCACGCCGGCATGACATGGATGGAGGGCCGCGCTGAGGAGCGCCGGGCGCCGCCTCTTCTGTGGCCGGCGGTGCGTTCCATCATCGTTGTTGGCGTGGCCGCGCCCCCGGACAATGATCCGATCGCAGCCCTCGATGAACGTCACCGCGGCCTTGTCGCCACCTATGCCCAGGGGCAGGATTATCATGACGTCATCAAGCCCCGGCTGAAGGCTCTGGCGCGCGCGCTCCTTGCGGCCGCGGGCGAGGGAGAGGCCAAGGTCTTCGTCGATACGGCACCTGTGATGGAAAAGCCGCTCGCCGCCGCTGCCGGTCTTGGCTGGCAGGGCAAGCATACGGTGCTGGTGTCGCGCCGCGCCGGCTCGTGGCTGCTGCTTGGTGTTATCTACACCACGCTTGAAATCACCCCGGATGAGCCACATGCACCCCGATGCGGCACGTGCAGCCGCTGTCTGGATATATGCCCGACGCAGGCCTTTCCTGCCCCTCACAAACTCGATGCCAGGCGCTGCCTTGCCTATCTGTCAATCGAGCACAAGGGCCCCATTCCCCATGAGTTTCGCGGGCCCATGGGCAATCGTATTTTCGGCTGCGATGATTGTCTCGCGGTCTGCCCGTGGAACCGCTTCGCCGGTGCTGCCCGCGACCAGCGCCTGAGCGCCCGGCGTGATATTGCGCTTCGCCCCCTCGCGGAGTTGTTGCGCCTCGATGATTTGGCCTTTCGTACCCTGTTTGCCAGAACACCGGTCAAACGTACCGGGCGAGACCGTTTTCTGCGCAATTGTCTGATTGCCGCTGGCAATTCGGCGAATGGAGCACTCGCCGCCCCGATCGCCGATTGCCTCGACGATCCCTCGCCGCTGGTGCGTGGTGCCGCCGTCTGGGCTCTGGGAAAACTGGACCATGCACGCCTGCGGAGGATGGCGGCGAAACGACAGGGCGAGGTTGATGACGATGTCAGCCATGAATGGCAGCTGGCGCTGGGTGAGGCACGGGAATGAGCGCCTGCCTGATCATCGGCATGGGCTATAGCGCGGCGGCGATCACCCGCTCGCTTGTAGATAACATGCCGGTGAGCGCTACCATCCGACGCCGGGAAAATTACCATAAGGTCGAAACGCTGGGCGCCCGGCCGATCTTGTTTGATGGCGAAAGCGCAAGCGCGGAACTCGCTGATGCCCTCGCCACGACGACGCACCTGCTCATCAGCGCCCCGCCGGGCGCGAGCGGCGATCCGCTGCTCCTGCGCCATCGCCCTGATGTGCTGGCCGCACCCCGCTTGAGCTGGATCGGCTATCTGTCAACAGTGGGCGTTTATGGCAATCATGACGGGGGATGGGTGGATGAAACGACCATGCCGCAGCCCAATTCCGTGCGCGCGCGCCAGCGTCTGGGCGCTGAAACGGACTGGCAAAAGCTGGCGCAACAGCGTGCAACGCCGGTCCAGATCTTCCGCCTGGGCGGCATTTATGGTCCGGGCCGCAACACGCTCGTGGCGCTTGCTGACGCCAGCCAGCGGCGCATTGTCAAACCCGGCCAGGTCTTCAATCGCATCCATGTCCAGGATATCGCCGGCATGGTGCTCGCCGGCATGGCCCATCCGCAGGCCGGGCCGGTTCTGAACGGTGTTGATGATGAACCGGCCGCCCCGCAGGATGTTGTCGTTTATGCCGCCGGACTCATGGGGCGTGACCCGCCGCCGGCAATCACACTTGACGAGGCCGGCCTGTCACCGATGGGCCGGAGTTTTTATGCTGAGAACAAGCGCGTTTCCAATCGCGCCACCAAGGCGCAACTGGACTATCGCCTGCTCTATCCGACCTACCGGGAAGGGCTGGCGGCGCTGGCGGCGCAGCGCGACTGGGAGCAAAACCCGCCGCCTGACGCCTGAGATCACAGATCCTGCGTCATATGGTCAATGGCGGGGGTGAGGCTTTCGTCCTTGCTCATCGGACAGGTATCGCAACCAAGGCTCTGCGGGTCGGCCTTGTAGAGACCAACCACCGGGCACAGCTGGGAAAGGGTGCTGCTGGACGACGGCTTCGTCGTCCGTGGCAGGCCAAGCCGCTCCCAGGTCTCGTCGAGCGCCAGCGCCAGATGACGGATATCAGCGCTGCTGTGGAGCGGCGTTGGCGTCAGGCGCAGGCGTTCGCTGCCGCGCGGCACGGTTGGATAATTGATCGGCTGGACATAGATGCCGCAATCGTCGAGCAGCATGTCGCTGGCCGCCTTGCAGGCGCGCGGATCACCAACCATGACCGGAACGATGTGACTGTCATTGGCAAGATGGGGGATGCCCTTGCGCCGAAGCGCCCAGCGCAGTTCGCTCACCCGCTCCTGCTGGAGATGGCGCTCGCTCACGCTCGTTTTCAGATGGCGGATGGCGGCAATCGCGCCGGCGCAGACATGAGGCGGCAGGGCGGTGGTAAAGATAAATCCCGAGGCAAAGCTGCGTACATAATCGCAGAGCGCGCGCGAGCCGGCGATATAACCACCCATGACGCCGAACGCCTTGCCAAGCGTTCCCTGGATGACGTCGAGGCGATGCATGACCCCGTCGCGCTCGGCAATGCCGCCGCCACGCTGTCCGTACATGCCAACCGCATGCACCTCGTCAAGATAGGTGAGCGCGCCATGGGCTTCGGCGACATCGCACAGGGCGCTGATCGGGGCGATATCGC
>JAKFVK010000187.1 GCA_021732205.1 Hyphomicrobiales bacterium
AGATCGGGGAGCGCGTCAGTCTTGGTAGTTTCAGCTTCACGGCGGAAACAATCATTGCTTTTGCCCGGCAGTTTGATCCGCAGCCGTTTCACCTGAGCGAGGAGGGTGGCCGCAGCTCCCTCTTCGGCGGGCTGGCGGCCTCGGGCTGGCAGACGGCCTCGGTGTGGATGAAAATGTGGGTCGAGCATACCAGGCGTCAGATCGCCGCCGGCAAGGCGCCGGCTAATGCCATGGGTCCGTCGCCCGGTTTTCATGATCTCAAATGGCTGAAGCCGGTGCTCGCCGGCGATACGATTTCCTACACGGCGGTCACAGGGAAAAAACGCCCCCTTGCCAGCAAGCCTGAATGGGGGCTGGTGTCGGGCATAGGTGAAGGATTCAATCAGCGCGACGAGGCGGTTTTTTCCTTCACTTACCACGTTTTCGTGCGCCGGCGCCCGCCGGTCTGAAAAATCGGTTCAGGCCGGGATTTCCACCTGTGCCCTGAGGCCGCCGAGCGGGCTTTGATCCAGAATGATGTTACCGCCATGACTGGTGGCGACCTCGCGCGCGATGGCAAGCCCAAGGCCGGTGCCGCCCGTATCCTGATTGCGGGATTCATCGATCCGGAAGAATGGTCGGAAGACGTCGTCACGCAGGTCAGGAGGAATGCCAGGGCCGTTATCGTCGATGATGATCGTGAGCTTGCCATCTTCATGACGAGCAATGACGTTGATGGTCGTCGCGTAGTGCGCGGCATTCACCAGCAGGTTCAACAGACAGCGCTTGAAAGCGTGAGGACGAACCGTGATCTGCGGATCGCCGCTGAATTCAAGATGCGTCGTGATCTTGTCCCCTCCGATTTCCGCCACTAGCTGGCCAAGGAGGCTCGCGATGTCGACTGTCTCGCTACTCTCGTCAGCATCGCCGCGGGCAAAGGCAAGATAGGTTTCCAGCATACGCTGCATGTCATCGGTGTCGCGTTGCAACTCCTCGATTTCGGGTGACTGCTTCATGACAGCAAGCTGCAGTTTGAAGCGTGTGAGCATGGTGCGAAGATCGTGACTGACGCCGTTCAGCATGGTCGTGCGTTGTTCGATCTGGCGCTCGATGCGCCGTTTCATCAGCAGGAAAGCAATCGCTGCCCGTCTTACTTCACGCGCGCCGCGCGGGGTGAAATCAGCCACCTCGCGACCCTTGCCGAATTCCTCCGCCGCGAAGGCGAGCCGCTGGATGGGGCGGATCTGGTTGCGCAGGAACAGGATGGCGGCGGCGATGAGGACAAATGACGTCCCCACCATCCACAGGATGAAGATGTGACTGTTGGAGGCGTAGGCGCGGTTGCGGTCGACAAAGAACCGTATAACGCCGCGATTTTCCTCAAGATTGATGCGGATCTCGATGAGGTTGGAGCGCCCGACCGTGTCGATCCAGAATTCGCGTCCGATCTGCCGGCGCAACTCGCGCGACAAGGCCCAGTCAAGCGTCAGGAAGAAAGGGCGGTCGGTGGTGACCGGCAATGAGCTTGGCGGCAGAATATCAACCTGCAGTTCCAGGCGATCACGCGCAATGGTGCGCACGATATCAAAGGCCGCCGGCGCGGGCTGTGCTTCATAAAGCTCGATGATGGCAGCGATATTCGAGGTCACCATTGACGACAGGCGCCGGGTGACGGCCTGCCAATGGCGATCCATGAAGGCAATTGTTACCACACACTGCAAGATGACCATCGGCAGGATGATGATCAGCAAGGAGCGACCGTAGAGACCCTTCGGTGTGACTCGATAGAGCCATTGCCGCCACACTCGCCACATCGAGGACAAGCGATCGGCGCCGTGAAAGGGGAGGGCGGATGCGACGCGCGCTGTCGCCTCGGCGGCGATCAGTCTGACCACTTTCACATAGGCCGAAAATCCGTTGCGCAAGCTGGTCATGCCATCGCCAAGCCTTGCCAGCATCCGCTTGTCAGACGGCAGTGGTGATGCCCTGCTATCGCTCATGTGGTGACCAGCCGGTAGCCAATGCCACGCACCGTTTGCAGATAGGTCGGGTTTGCAGGGTCGCGTTCGATCTTGCGGCGCAGGCGATTGATCTGCACGTCGACCGCACGTTCCGAGGTTGCGCCATCGCTGCCGGCCAGATCGAAGCGCGATACGGTGACGCCCGGCTCCTCCGCCAGCATACCCATCAGCACGCGTTCGCGCTCGGTGAGGCGGATCGGCTCGTCGCCACGGAACAGATCGCCGCGTTCGACGAAAAACAGAAAAGGCCCGAAGCGGATGACGGGCGCCTTGTCAGGCACCGAAGGTGGCGCGGTTCGCTTCAGGATGTTGTTGATGCGCAATAATAATTCGCGTGGTTCGAAAGGCTTCGAGAGGTAATCGTCGGCGCCAAGTTCGAGCCCCTCGATACGCTCAGGCGATTCAGCGCGCGCAGTCAGCATCAGCACGGGCACCGTGTCGTTCTCGCGCAGCGCGCGCAAAAAATCGAAACCGGTTTCGCCTGGCATCATCACGTCAAGGATCAGCAGATCAAAGACGAGGCCAGCCAGCTTCTTGCGCGCTTCCCCCGCCGAGCCGGCGCTCGATACACGAAAGCCATGACCGGTGAGAAAGCGCCCGAGCAGGCTGCGGATGCGCCGGTCGTCATCAACAACCAGGAGATGAAGCTGCGGTTCACCGGGCGGTTCGGTCAGCCCGGCCATGGCGATTTCGTTCATCTGACGTGCACGCTCATCGTGCCTCCCGGTTGTGGCGATGATGGCTCGCC
>JAKFVK010000153.1 GCA_021732205.1 Hyphomicrobiales bacterium
CATCGCTCTTCTCGCCGCTATCGCCGCCCGTCCCGCCGCCCCCAAAATCGCCGCGCCATCCGACGCACTCCCTGAAGCGGTGGAAGGCCCCGCGCCACCAAGAAAATGGCGTGGGCGCAAGCGCCACGTCGCGACATCCGCCAATCGCTGCCGCACCATCGGCGCGTCCGGTCGCTGTCGGCTCGTCCTCAACATTGAACCGCGCGGACGCAGCACCAAAACGCGCTAGTGCCCAGGCTACGGTTGCGCGCAGGCACGGCAATGGATTAAGCCCGGCACACATCAAGCCCATCTCACATTTGCGGCCCGTCATCATGTCACTAACACTCTCAGCCAGTGTCATAGTCCAGGGTGTTCTGACCGGGCTCGTCTACGGGCTCATGGCGCTTGGGTTGTCGGTCATCTTCGGCATCGTCCGGGTGGTCAACTTCGCTCATGGCGAATTCGCCGTGCTCGCCATGTATATCGCCTATCTGCTGTTTTTCTGGCTCAAACTTGACCCCTTCCTGGCCGCCCTGCCGATTGCCGCGCTGTTCTTTGGCGTTGGCTACCTGCTCCAGCGTGCGCTCATCAATTCCTTCGTTGCCCGCGCCGAGCACGACCAGTTCATCCTCATGGTCGGGCTGGCGATCGTGCTGGTGAATGGCTGCCTGATGATCTTTGGCCCTGAGGCGCGCCACGCCGAGCTGTCATACTCGCTCGACAGCTGGCTCGCTGGCCCTCTCATCATTGACGCGGTGCGCGTCTATGCGGCGCTCGGATCCCTTGTTGTTGCCCTGATGCTGCTTGCCTTCTTTCGCCTCACCGACACCGGCACCGCCATTCGCGCCTGCGCCGACAACCGTCTGGGCGCAGCGATTGTCGGCCTTGATACCCGACGCCTTTATGCGCTCACCTTCGGGCTGGGTCTGGCCTGCGTCGGGGCGGCCGGCGCCATGCAGACAGCGATCATCGATCCCAATCCCTCGCTTGCTCCCGGCATGACCTTGCTCGCCTTCACCGTTGTTATCGTCGGCGGTCTGGGTTCGCTGACGGGCGCGCTGTTTGCCGGCATTCTCATTGGGGTGGCCGAGGCGTTGTCCTCGCTGGTGATGGCGCCGTCGATGAAGTCGATGGCGTCATTCGCAGTGCTTGTCCTGGTTCTGGTGATGCGCCCGCAAGGTTTGTTTGGAAAGGGCGGATAATCATGCATCCGACCTTGCACCGCCTCTTGGGCCAGATCGACCGCCGCCAACGTCTGGCATTTCTGGGCCTTGTCGGAGCGCTCATTCTCGGCCCGGCCTTCCTTGATCGCTACCTGATATCGATCATGATCCTCGTATTTTGGTACGCTGCCGTCGGTCAGGCATGGAACATCATGATGGGTTTCTGCGGCCAGCTTTCGCTTGGCCATTGCCTCTACAGCGGTATCGGCGGCTATGTCGCAGCTCTGTTATGGGTCAAATTCGGCATTCCGCCCTGGCTTGCGGCCGTGCCGGCGATGGCTATCGCCTGTGCCTGCGGCATTGTCATCGGCTGGCTTGCCTTTCGCTACGACATCGGCGGCGTTTACTTTGCACTCCTCACCATCGCCTTTGCTGAAATGGCCCGTATTGCCTTTGATAACTGGGCCGGCGGCGGTGGCGCAGCCGGCCTGTTCATCCCGCTCATACCGGCAGGCGATGCGGGGCTATGGACGTTGTCCGGCGGACCATTGCAATTTTACTATCTGATGCTCGGGCTGGCGATCACAAGCTTTGTGGCGGCCGCGGCCCTGCGTGCCTCGCGCCTCGGCCATGAATGGCTAGCCATCCGCGAGGAGCCGGAAGCAGCGCGCGCGCTCGGCATCGATATCTACCGGGCAAAACTTGCCGCCATCATCGTGTCAGCCGCCATCACGTCACTTGCCGGCGTCTTCTATGCGTTTTACCAGCGCAACCTCTTCCCCAGCGATGCGTTCGACGTCTCGCGCTCCATCATCATGATCATGGGGCCGATCGTCGGCGGGCTGGGAACGCTCATGGGCCCGGTCATCGGCGCCTTGATCCTTACCCCCCTCGGGCAGATATTGATTGCGCTGACCGAGCGGCTCGTCGGTCATGCCGTACCTGGCGCCAGCCTTATGGCCTACGGCGTGCTGCTGATGGTGATCATCTCCACCAATGCCAACGGCGTGTGGCCTGGCCTGTCACGCCGTCTGGGCCTCGCCCCGAGAGCACACCGATGACCGCGCTGCTGCAAGTGCAGGGGATCACGCATCGCTTCCGCGGTCTGCTGGCACTTGATCAGGTTTCGCTTCAGGTCGAGGCAGGTCGCATCTTCGCGCTCATCGGCCCCAATGGCGCCGGCAAGACAACGCTCTTCAATCTCATTTCCGGTGCGCTCAAGCCCGATCAGGGCAGGATCATCTTTGGCGGTGAGCGTATCGACGGCCTGGCGCCCCATCTCATCTGCAGGCGTGGCCTGGCACGCACGTTCCAGATCGTTCGCCCGTTTCCGGCCATGACCGTGCATGAAAATGTCGTCATCGGCGCCATGCTGCATTGCGCCGACATGGATGCCGCCCATCGCCACGCCGACGATGTCCTGCGCCAGCTCGATCTCGCCCCGCGCCGCGCTGAACGTGCATCCTCCCTCACTTTGCCTGACCGCAAGCGCCTCGAAGTGGCGCGCGCCCTTGCCACATCGCCGCGCCTGCTGCTGCTTGACGAGGTGATGGCCGGCCTCAGGCCGAGCGAGATTGATCGCATCGTCGC
>JAKFVK010000272.1 GCA_021732205.1 Hyphomicrobiales bacterium
CACTGGTCAAGAACGAACAGGATACCCATCTGCTGGAGCGCCTTGCCTTCATGGTGCGGCGCGGGACCTGAGGCCGGGCGATGGCGGAATTTGATGGTTTCGGCGACAAGGCCCTGCCGTTCTTCAAGGCGCTGGCTTTTCATCAGAACAAGGCCTGGTTTGACGAGAACAGGTCGTTGTATGAAAGCGACGTGCTGCTGCCACTGCGGGCGCTGATGAACGACGTCACCGCCGAGTTGCGGAAACACCAGATCAACCTCATCGGTGATCCCCGGCGCGGCATCTTCCGCCTTAATCGCGATGTCCGCTTTTCAAACGATAAATCGCCCTACAAGTCCCATGCTGGTGCCGTCCTCACCCGCAATGGCGCCAAAAACGACCCCGGCCTTGTCTATCTCCATGTCGACCCCGCGGGCTGTTTCATGGCCTCGGGATTTTATCATCCCGACAGCGCGCAACTGCGTGAGCTGCGGACGTTTGTTCGTGACAAGCCCGAACGGTTCCGCGCCCTCATGGCGCATCTGAAAAAGCACAGGCTCATACTGGACGACACCGACAGCCTGACCCGCCTGCCGCGCGATTTCGGCGATGTGACGGAGGCTGACCTTGGCGCCGCCATCCGCCTTAAATCCTTCGTTGTTCGCCAGCCCTTCGATGACAAACTGCTCTATGACCGCAAGCTCGTTGCCGTACTGTGTGATTTCGTCGCGATTGTCGATCCGCTGATCGCCTGGGGGCGTGGCGAGACGCTGGGCTCCTGATCCCCCTCGCACCGGGCGCTCCTTTCGCCTATATGATCGCTATGCGCCGCTTGATCCTCCTGAGACATGCCAAATCCGCCCTGGCCGAGGCCGGACAGAGCGATTTTGATCGCCCGCTTAATCAGCGCGGCTTGGCGGTGACGCCGAAGATGGGCCACTACATGCAAAAATCGGAGCTTCTGCCCGATTATGCGCTCATTTCTTCGTCCCGACGCACCCGCGACACCTGGCAGCATCTCCAGACGTCTTGGCCGGAAACCCGCCACGGCTTCGATGGGCGGCTCTACGAGGCAAGCCTGGCGACGCTGATGGGCATTGTTCGCGCCATGCCCACACAAATCGCCACCCTGCTGGTGATTGCCCATAACCCCGGCCTTCATGAGCTGGCCACAAGCCTCCAGCGCCAGGACAACAGCAAGATGGCGCGCCTGCTCAGAGAGAAGTTTCCGACCGCGGCGCTGTGTGTCCTCGATTTTTCAGCCGAGGAATGGAGCGACGTATGGCCGCAGTCAGGTTTTCTCGAGCGTTTTGAGACACCTCGCCACCTTGGTTTCGGCCTCAGTGAAAGCTGAGCGGCGATGGCCGGACGCTTCACCGATCTCTCGCATGAAGGGCGGCTGGCAGCCGCAAGCCTCATCGAGGCAGCGACGGGCATGTTCAGCCCGACGCTGCGCCTGGGCGTCACCGGCCTGTCGCGCGCGGGCAAAACGGTCTTCATCACCGCCCTCGTGCAAGCACTCACGCAAGGTCACCGCCTGCCCTTGCTCGATGCCTCCATCGAAGGCCGGATCGCTGCCGTCCGTCTTGAACCGCAGCCCGATCTGACCATCCCGCGCTTTGACTATGAGCGCCATGTGGCGGCAATGAGTGGGCCTGATCGCCACTGGCCACAGTCAACAAGCGATATTTCACAGCTGCGCCTGGTGATTGATTATCAGTCGGCGGGCTGGTTCGGGCGCACGTTCGGTACATCCCAGCTGACAATCGATATCGTCGACTACCCGGGCGAATGGCTGCTTGATCTGGCGCTTCTCGACAAGAACTATGGCGACTGGTCACGTCAATCGCTGGACCTGTCTCACATGCCAACCCGCCTGCCGCTGGCCGCTGCCTGGCATGGCGCGCTGGCTGGTATTGATCCCAAAGCCCGTTATATCGACGGGAGTGCCCGGGAACCTGCGGCGATCTTCACCGCCTATCTGCGCGCCTGCCGAGATGAGCAGGTGGCGCAATCAACCCTGCCGCCGGGCCGTTTTCTCCTGCCCGGCGCCTATCAGGGCTCGCCCGCGCTTGCCTTTTTTCCCCTGCCTGTCGGCGATGACGCGCCGCTTCCCGGCTCGGTCCATGCCCATATGGCGCGCTGTTTTGAAGCCTACAAGGACGAGATCGTCCGCCCCTTCTTCCGCCAGCATTTCGCGCGGCTTGACCGTCAGATCGTGCTGGTTGACGCTTTGAGCGCACTCAATGCCGGGCCAAGCGCAGTGGCTGATCTTGAGCGCGCGCTTGGCGATATCCTTGCAGCCTTCCGCATCGGTACCAATTCCTGGTGGTCGAGCCTGGTGGCGCCGCGCATCGAGCGCATCCTGTTTGCCGCAACCAAGGCTGATCACCTCCACCACCGCGACCATGACCGGCTGGAGGCCATTCTGTCCCGCCTCATCGACAGGGCAGGGTCACGTGCGACGAGTGCCGGTGCCAAAATCGATGTCATCGCCCTTGCCGCCATCCGCGCCACCCGCGAAGCGCGCATCCGCCAGCATGGCGATCTGATGGACGCCGTCATCGGCGTGCCTCTGGCTGGCGAGCGGGTGGGCGATGACGTTTTTGACGGCAGCGGCGAAGTCGCCCTGTTTCCTGGCGATTTGCCCGACGATCCTGAGCGCGCCCTATCGCAAGGCCGCGACGCACCAACGCCGGATGAGGCCGATATGCGCTTCCTGCGTTTCCG
>JAKFVK010000176.1 GCA_021732205.1 Hyphomicrobiales bacterium
CGCCCCGTAATGGCGCGGCTCCAGCGCCAGCGTCCGCCCGAGATCATTGATCGCCTGCCCGATCGCCCGCATCTGGTAGGCAACCACCGCACGGCGGAAATAAGCCTCGAAATGATCGGGGTTGATGACAAGCAGCGCATCGAGATAGTCAAGCGCTGTCGCATAGCGCTTCTGCGCAAACTCTTCCTGCGACCACTCAAGCAGGATTTGCGCCGTTGCCCCGCCGCGCCGCACCCACAGCGCCGTCAGCGCGTCATCGATGGTTTCCGCTTCGGTTTCGCTTTTGGCCTCGCGCAATTTGACATAAAGGGCATCAACCAGCTTGGCGTAAGCCTCGGGCGATTGCGCCTCGCCGCGCTGCTGCGGATTGGGGCCGGGCGCCACCGGTTCACGCTCGATCTTCTGCGGCGCTCCGGTTTCCGGCTGGCCTGTCTCTTTCGGTGATTGACCGGCATCGCTCTGCGCTGCGGCAAAACCAGGCCACAGGGCAATCACTATAAAAAGGGCTAGCGGCTTCATGCGTGAAGCCTAGCCGGGTCCCGCCCGGCGTCAACCATCAATTAGCGACATGAGCACACAGCCCACCGCCTGACTGTCAGGGCGAACAGCTCAGCCCTGGCGCGCCTTAAAACGCGGATTGGTCTTGTTGATGATGTAGACGCGGCCCTTGCGGCGCACCAGCTGGTTGCCGCGATGACGCCCGCGCAGGGATTTCAGTGAGTTGCGGATTTTCATGACAGCCAACCTGGGTTTTCGAACCGGCACGCCCGCCTGCAGAAAAACTGAAGCGGCGCACCCATGTAAAAGGAAGTGGTGCACTAATGCAGCATGGACATTTTGTCAATTCTGCCGCTGCTCTCGACAGCTGACGCGTCGCTAGCGTTTCTGCTCCCATTCCACGAACTGTTTGAACAGGGCTTCGCGCTCGCTCTCCGAGAATTTGCGGTTTCCAGCCTTCTTGGCAAAGCTTTTGAAGAATTCCTCGAACTGCGAGCGTAATCGCTCCTGATTGGGACTACCCGCCTTGAATTTGGCCAGCGCCTCTTCGGCAACGCGATATCGCGTCCATCCTGGAACAGTGCCGGCGAAATTGATTTCCGCCCATTTAGCCTGGAAGGAAGCGGTCTTGAGCTTATCGTAATTGTTGAAGAAGGCGTTGATGAAGCGCTGCACCCGACGATAGCGGTCGCTGTCGCTGGCCCAGTTGAAAACCGCGAGCACGTTGAGGACTGCAATGGTTTGTACCTTGCCGCCTGCGGGTATCAGATTCGGGTAATCAACGGCTTCAAGCGCGGTTGGCAGATAGAAGTCGGCGAAGGTTGAATTGTACTCGACCGGCAGAAAGTGAAACCCTGGCTCCGGCTTGTAACGGGTGAACGCATCATTGGGTTTGGCGACAACGTGGACGACGGCGGATATCTCTCCGGTGCGCATCTGTTCCAGCGCGATTGCATTGTTGATGAACACCGGTTCAACGGTGATGCCGAGGCGGCGGAACACAATCTGACCGGTCAGATTGGCGGCGCTGCCAACCGTGTTGAACGCCACCTTCTTGCCCGCCAGATCGGCGAGAGACTTGAATTCCGAGCGGGCATAGATGTGCACTTCGGACAAAAAGAGCGGCGATATGTAATGAATCCGGCCTTTGATGCCGGGAATTTTCTGTTCCTGTTCGAAATAATCGAGGACGTCAGCCTGGGTGATCGCAATGTCAACGCCCTTCAGATAGAGCAGATCGGAGACGTTTCCGACCGCGCCGAACGTGACCATGGGAATGATGCGAAGGTTGTTGCCATCGTTGAGCGCGCGCGCCAGATCAGCCGCGTAACGGATATAGGACCCCTCCAGCAATCCGCCAGCAAGGCCCACCGTCCAGGAATTGATGTCATTGCGCTCCGGCAACTCCGCCAGCGCCTGTGCTGTGGCCCGCTGCGGAAGCGGGAACAGCAGTGTCAGAAACAGGAAAAAAATACCAAGCTTTCTCACTGCTTGCAGCGCCGATAATCGCATGGAACAGGCTCCTTGACGCAAGACGAAGGCCGACTGTCTATTAGCTGAGCGAGCCGACGGTAAAAGAATGACTTTATTGTGGCTTTCGCAATCGACCAACAACGCAATATAAACATGGTAAAGACGCGTCACACGATGCGAAAAGAAATAGTTTTTGATGCGTGCGACAGTCTCAACCCTTGTATCATCGCCGCGTCGCACTTTCACAACACAGGTTGGCACGATAGGATGGCAGCACAGGGAAGCAATCACCAAGGCCCGCTCGTTTCATGCAACACGCCTTGCCTGCCGGGCTCCTGAAGGACGGGTCCATGAGTGACGCCGTTGGTCCGAGCGCGAGTGCGTCTGTGGGGTGATCATGACAAGGGTGGCCGTTGAGCCGATCGGGGGTGGATGATGCGTCATACATTTGGGATTGTCTGGAGTCTTGCCTGCGCCCTGATCGCCTGGGAGGCCATCGCCCAAGCCCCGCCCGCGCCGCAGGTGGTGGTCGCAACGCCAGTGAAAAAGACGATAACCGAATGGGATGAATACACCGGCCGGTTCGACGCCGTGGCCGCCGTCGAGATCAGGCCCCGCGTCGCCGGCTTCATCGAGCAGATTCACTTCCGCGACGGGCAGATTGTCCAGAAGGGGGATATTCTCTTTACCATCGACAAGCGCCCTTACGAGATTGCCGCTGAATCAGCGC
>JAKFVK010000016.1 GCA_021732205.1 Hyphomicrobiales bacterium
GTGGGCTGGTCCGGAGGCGACGTTGGGGCTGGGGGCTGGGGTGCCGCCGCCCCCGGACCAAGCCCGAGGCAACAACTGAATGATGACGACGGCGCATGGCGCTAACGCGACAGTATTGGGGCGGAAACGTGACATTATCGTCTATTTTTGGCGGCTGGTTGTGCTGCCGCTTTTGCCAATTCTAGGACGATATGGCGACACTTGCAGAGCCCGGCGGTTCACGTCATGTTTTGGCAATCATCGAGGGGGGGGCCGCAGCAAGGTCCCGTTGCCGGGCGAGGCGAGGGAGGATATGTGGCGGAGACAGATACAGGTCACGACAGCGCCAACGGTGCCGTCCTCCCCTTTCCGCTGGCAGCACCACGTCCACGGATCATGTTTGACCGGCGCGAATTGCAGATCATCCTGCGGCTCTACGGGGTGATGGTGGCGGCGGGGGAATGGCGCGATTATGCCATCGATATGTTGAGCGAACAGGCGGTTTTTTCGGTTTTCCGGCGCGCCAGTGAAATGCCGCTCTACCGCATTGCCAAGACCCCACGCAACGCCCGCAAGCAGGGTATCTACAGCGTTATGACCGCTGATGGCCGCATCCTCAAACGTGGCCAGGATCTGACACAGGTGCTGCGCATCCTGTCAAAAAAGCCCAAACTGGTGACCTGAACGCAACAGGCCCCGGAACGCGTCCCGGGGCCTGCCACATGAAGAGTTGCAAATAGTCGATCAGTCGTTGCGGTTACCAAAGAGCGACAGCATCATCTGGAACATGTTGATGAAGTTCAGATAAAGCGACAGCGCGCCGGCAATCGACAATTTCTGTACTTCGCCAAGCTCAAGCCCGTCATAATAGGATTCCTTCAGGCGCTGGGTGTCGAAGGCGGTGAGGCCGGCGAACACCAGGATGCCGATGCAGGAAATGGCGAATTGCAGGGCCGAAGAGGCGAGGAACAGGTTGACCAGGCCGGCGATGACGATGCCGATCAGGCCCATGAACAGGAAATTGCCCATGCCGGTGAGGTCGCGTTTGGTGGTGTAGCCCCACAGCGACAGAGCGGCAAAGGAGGCACCCGTCATGAAGAACACCTGAACAATCGACCCCAGCTTGTAGACGAGGAAGATGGTCCCCATCGACACGCCCATGACGCCGCAGAAGAGCCAGAACAATAACTGGAGCGTTGAGGTGCTGAAGCGCTCAAACCCGGCTGACAGGGCAAAAACGAAGCCGATCGGCGCCAGCATCAATACCCATTTGAGCGGGCTGACGAAGACCAGACGACCGAATTCGGTGAGATAGGTGTTCTGGCCGATGCGCGCCGCCGCCTGCGAGGCGTCGCCGGTGACAGCCAGACTAGCGACAAGATAGGCGGCAAGACCCGTCAAAGCCACACCAAGCGCCATGTAATTGAAGACGCCAAGCATGAAGCTGCGAAGGCCCTGGTCGACGGACATGTCCATCGAACGCGCATAGGGCGCGTAAACGGGACGATCGAAGTTTTGCATAGCAATACCCCTGTTATAGTGCCGGATCGTGACGATGACCGCAGCACGGAAACCGATGAGCCCAATGCTCACCCCGTCAATATGCCTGCGACGAAAGTCTAGCGCAAGGGGGGTCGCCCATAAATTCGCAACGGTGGTTAAATGGGCCGCCCGCATGCGAATGGGCGGCTGTCTAGATCGCGCGAAGCAATCTGGCCGGCCGCTGTCGCAGCAATGACCACGCGCCTGCCAGCCCAAAGGACAGCGTGACGGCAAGAGACAGCCCGGCAATCGCCATGGCGAGGCCCGCGGAGCCAACAAAATCGACTTTCATCACCTTGGTAACCACCATCCACGCCACGCCATGCCCGGCAAGAATGCCGATGGCCGCCGTGACCACGCCAAGCAGCAGAAATTCGACCGCAAGCGCCCCAACCAGCGTGAGCCGGGTCGCGCCCAGCGTCTTGAGAATGACCGCATCGAACAGGCGGGCGCGATGGCTGGAGGCTATCGCCCCCGCCAGCACGAAGAGGCTGGCGATAATCGCCACGCTGGCCGCTCCACGCACTGCTATCGCCAGTTTGGCGACCAGATTATTGATTGTCTCAAGCGCTTCCTTGACACGAATAGCCGTGACGGCGGGAAAGGCCTCACCCACCTGCCGGAGCAGGGCTGTTTCATCCGCAGCCTTCGTTGATCCCGGCAGCGTCAGCGTGGCAAGCTCGCTCATCGGCGCACCGCGAAAGGTGGCCGGCGAGAACATCATGACGAAATTGATGCCAAGCGTTTCCCATTGAACCGTCCGCGTATTGGCGATCTCGGCATCGATATTGCGCCCCAGCACATTGACCGTTACCCGGTCGCCCACCTTGAGGCCAAGGCCGCGGGCGATCTTTTCCTCAAACGATACGAGCGGCCGGCTTTCATCAGCCGACCACCATGTGCCATCGACCAGTCGCGCATTCTCCGGCAGCGTTTCAGCTGTCGTCAGGCCGCGATCGCCCGAAAGAACCCAGGCAGCGTCGGTTGACGCCTTGACCTCTTCCGCCGGCACACCGTTGAGAGTGACGATGCGCCCGCGCAGGAGCGGAACGCTATCGCTCTTGCCCTCAGGCGCGGCTTTGGCAAGAAAGGCGCGGAAGGCTGGCAATTCGCTGCTGCGTATATCGAGAAAATAAAAGCT
>JAKFVK010000260.1 GCA_021732205.1 Hyphomicrobiales bacterium
AGGACAAGGCACGAATGGCAAACTGGTTCGTCGAAGCCCTCAACCATACCAAGGAGTATGCTTTTCGGGCTTCTCCTGCCATTTTATCCATTCGTGCCATGCCGTTTTGCCTAAATTAATGGGTCCTGACCCTAGGGCAAACGAAGGCATTTCCGGTTTGCTGTGATCCCTGAGAAAAGAACTAGAGAACACTCATGAAATTCACCCTCTCCTGGCTCAAAGACCATCTGGATTGCGAGCGCCCGCTCGATGACATCGCCACGACGCTGACGCGCATCGGCCTTGAGGTCGAGGGCATCGGCGACGCGGCGAAGGCGCTTTCAGGCTTCACGATTGCCCATGTCATTTCCGCTGAGCAGCATCCGAATGCCGACCGGCTGCGCGTATGCATGGTGGATACCGGTTCTGGTTTGCCAGTGCAGGTGGTGTGCGGAGCACCCAATGCGCGGGCTGGCATGAAATCCGTCTTCTCGCCGCCCGGCACCTATATCCCGGGCAAGAAGATCACGCTTGGCGCGGGCGTCATCCGCGGCGTTGAATCAAACGGCATGCTGTGCTCGGCGGCCGAGCTTGAAATATCGGATGATCATGACGGCATTCTCGATCTGCCGGCAGACGCGCCGCTCGGCGTGACTTACGCCGCGTGGGCGGGGCTTGATGACCCGGTGATCGACGTAGCGCTCACCCCCAACCGCCCTGACTGCACGGCAATCACCGGGATTGCGCGTGATCTGGCGGCAGCCGGCGTCGGCGCCTTGAAGCCGCTTGACATCAAACCGGTTGCCGGCAGCTTTCCCTGCGCCATCGATGTCAGGCTCGATCTTCCGGGCAACCCGTCCTGGTGCCCGGCTTTCGCCTACCGGGTAGTGCGTGGCGTGAAAAACGGCCCCTCCCCTGACTGGCTGCAGAAGCGGCTGAAGGCGGTGGGCCTTCGCCCGATCAATGCGCTCGTTGATATCACCAACTACATCAGTCTTGATCGCGGGCGCCCGCTCCACGTCTTTGACGTCGCCAAGCTTACAGGGGCACTGGTTGTGCGTGCGGGCAGAGAAGGCGACAGCCTGCAGGCGCTCGATGGCAGGACCTATACGCTCGACGCGACGATGTGCGTGATTGCCGATGATAACGGCCCGGTGTCGATTGCCGGCATCATGGGCGGCGAGCGCACAGGTTGTGACGAGACGACAACCGACGTGCTGATCGAATCAGCGTTGTGGGATCCGTTCAACATCGCCGCGACAGGGCGCAAGCTCGCGATCAATTCAGACGCACGGTACCGGTTTGAGCGCGGCGTTGACCCGCTGATGACGCTGCCGGGTCTTGAACTGGCGACAAAGTTCGCAGTGGATTTCTGCGGTGGCGATGCTTCCGACATCAAACTCGCCGGCACGATCCCCGATATTGACCGCGTGATTGATTTTCCGGTGAGCGAGGTGAAGCGGTTGATCGGCGCTGATATCCCGCATTACGAATCAAAGATCGTCCTGCAATCGCTGGGCTTCTGGATATCGGGCCATCAGGGCGAAGCGTGGAAGGTAGCGCCTCCGTCCTGGCGCCCCGACATTCACGGCAAGGCTGATCTCGTCGAGGAAGTGGTGCGCATCGTCGGTCTTGACCGCGTCCCGGCAACGCCCCTGCCGCGCGAGGGGCATGTCATGGGACCGGTCCTGACGCTGCAGCAGAAGCGGGTGCGCACGACAAAACGCCTGCTGGCGGCGCGCGGCATGGCGGAGGCGATCACCTGGTCGTTCATTGCGCAGGAACAGGCCGCCCTGTTTGGCGCCGCTGCCGGCCTTGATCTTGCAAATCCGATTTCAAGCGATCTTTCCACCATGCGCCCGAGCCTGCTGGCGGGGTTGGCGCTCGCCGCCAAGCGTAATGGCGACAAGAGCGTCCACGATGTCACCCTGTTCGAAGTCGGACAGATTTTTCATGGCGGCGAGCCGGGCGAGCAGAGCATGTCAGCCTGCGGGATCAGGAGGGGACTTGCCAAAGTCAATGGCGCCGGGCGGCACTGGCAGGGCAGCGCCAGCGCCGATGTTTTTGACGTCAAGGCGGACGCGCTTAGCCTTCTTTCTGCGCTCGGCATCAATACCGACGCGCTACAGCTGACGCGCGATGCGCCGGCCTGGTTCCATCCCGGCCGCTCAGCAAGTCTGCGCCTGGGGCCGCTCGTGCTGGGATCTTTCGGCGAATTGCACCCGCGGACCTTGAATGCGCTTGACGTAGGCGGAACCTTGCTCGGCTTCGAGATCAACCTCGACCGACTGCCGAAACCCAAAGTGAAGACGACCCGCACCAAAGGCCATCTCGCTTTGTCGGTGCGGCAACCGGTGCGGCGCGATTTTGCTTTTGCGGTGCCTTCGGGCGTGGCAGTCGGCGATCTCATCAAGGCGGCACGGGGAGCGCAGAAAGACCTCATCTCACGGGTGAGCGTGTTTGACGTCTATGAGGGTAAGGGCGTCGGCGAGGGGCAGAAATCGGTCGCCATCGAAGTGACGCTGCAGCCGCAGGACAAGACGCTGACGGATGCCGAAATCGACACGGTCGCGGCAAACATCGTCGCCGAAGTCACGAGGGTGACTGGTGGGTCATTGCGCAGCTGAACCGGTGCCGACATGATGGGCGTCGGAGAGGTGCGATGACCCGGTACA
>JAKFVK010000166.1 GCA_021732205.1 Hyphomicrobiales bacterium
GTGAATTCAACACCGTGATGCCGTGCCGCAGAGCCAACCCCGATCTTGGACGCACTTGACCTTCAAAACCCGGCGGAATGGCGAAAATGAGACCGGTCGGGATGAGAATGCGGCAGGATGGTGACAGGGCGAGAGGGGACGCCTCGTCAATGGCCGCGCGCAGATCCATTCCCGCCGCATCGCGCGTCTCGTAACGCGGCAGGGCCAGCCCCTCGCCATGGGGCAGAACACGGATTTTTATCGACGAGACCGGCATGATCAATGCGCGGCAAAATAATCGCCGATGCGCGAAATGAGGCGGCGCGCCACCTCCTCCTTTGCAAGTTTCGGCCAGGATTCGACGCCGCTGTTGTCAATGATATGAACGGTGTTGAGATCCCCCCCCATGACCCCGCTCGCCGGCGTCACGTCATTGGCGACAATCCAGTCGCAGCCCTTGCGCACGCGCTTTGTCTTGGCGTGGGTCACCACCTCTTCGGTTTCGGCCGCAAAACCGATAACGAGGCGCGGACGATCCTTGCGCCGTTTGGCAATGGACGCGAGGATATCGGGGTTTTCAACGAGCGCCAGTGTCGGTCCGCGCGCGCCTGGCACTTTCTTGATCTTCTGCCCGGCGGTCGCAGCGGTGCGCCAGTCAGCGACCGCCGCCGCCGCGATAAACACCTGAGCCGGCAGAGCCAGTTCGACCGCGTTCAGCATGTCGCGTGCTGATTCAACCTGTACCACCTCCACGCCGGCAGGCGGGGCAAGCTGAACCGGTCCGCTGATCAGCGTCACCTCGGCACCAGCCGCCGCCGCCGCCCGCGCGATCGCATAGCCCTGTTTTCCCGAGGAGCGGTTGGCGATATAGCGCACCGGATCAATCGGCTCATGTGTCGGTCCTGATGTGATGACCACCCGCACGCCCTGCAATGCATCACTGGTGAGCGCCGGCAGGCTTTCAGCGCGCAGCGGTGATGGCTTGGGCACCGGGACAGTCGTGCTGGTTGCCACCAGAGCCGGCCGCACGGCCTCGTCAGCGAGTGCCGCCGTGATCGCCTGGAGGATATCGGCGGGTTCCGCCATGCGCCCGGGGCCATATTCGCCACAGGCCATCGGTCCCTCATCAGGGCCAACGAACAGAACGCCGTCGGCAATGAGTTGCACGAGATTGCGCTGGGTGGCGGCATGGGTCCACATCCGCACATTCATCGCCGGCGCCATCAAGACCGCCTTGTCGGTCGCCAGCAGCGTTGTCGAGGCCAGATCATTGGCAAGGCCGCCGGCGAGTTTCGCCATGAGATCTGCGGTGGCGGGCGCCACGACGACGAGATCGGCGGCGCGGGACAATTCGATATGCCCCATCTCCGCTTCGGCGGTCAGATCAAACAGATCGGTGAACACTCTTGCCTCGCACAGCGCGCTCACCGAAAGGGGGGTCACGAAATGCTGGCCGGCGCTGGTCAGAATGGCGTGGACACTCGCCTCGGCCTTGCGCAGCAGGCGGATGAGTTCGAGCGATTTGTAGGCAGCGATCCCGCCGCCGATGATGAGAAGAATACGTTTGTCTTTCAGCATGCCCGACCCGTTCAAACGATGGCAAGCTTACCATTGAATGAGCGAATGCGAGAGCCCCGCGCGGTGTAAAAGCTGTTCACAGGGCAGACAGGAAAAAGGGGCGGTTTTGGCCGCCCCTTTTCCATATCGTTTGTCAGAAGCGCTTATTTGTCGCCCTTGTCGCCACGCTGGCGCAGTGCCGCCCCGAGAATGTCACCAAGTGAGGCTCCCGAATCAGCCGAGCCATACTGGGCAATCGCCTCTTTCTCTTCCGCCATCTCAAGTGCCTTGATCGACACCTGCACCTTGCGGGCGCGACGGTCGAGGAGCGTGATGCGCGCATCAACCTTCTCGCCCACCGCGAAGCGCTCGGGGCGCTGGTCGGCCCGGTCGCGCGCCAGCTCGGAGCGGCGGATGAAGGCGGTGAGATCGGAGCCGGTGATCTTCACCTCAAGCCCGTTTTCCTTCACCTCGATGACCTCGCACGTCACCACCGAGCCCTTCTTCATGTCGCCCGCCTGGGGCTCGCTGAAGGGGTCGCCGGAGACTTGCTTGACGCCAAGCGAGATACGCTCCTTCTCGACATCGACATCAAGAACGACGGCCGTCACCATCTGCCCGCGCTGGTATTCATCGAGCACCTGCTCGCCCGGCCGGTTCCAGTCGAGATCGGAGAGATGGACCATGCCGTCAACCTCGCCATCAAGGCCGATGAAGAGACCGAACTCGGTCTTGTTCTTGACCTCGCCCTCAACGGTGGAGCCGACGGGATGTTTTGAGACAAAGGCATCCCACGGATTGTCGAGCGTCTGCTTGAGGCCAAGCGAGATGCGCCGCTTCACCGAATCGACTTCGAGCACCATCACTTCGACTTCCTGCGAAGTCGACAGGATCTTGCCGGGATGGACGTTCTTCTTGACCCACGACATTTCCGAAACATGGATCAGGCCTTCAATGCCCGGCTCAAGCTCGACGAACGCACCGTAATCGGTGATGTTGGTGACCCGGCCCGAGAATTTGGCGTCGATCGGATATTTCGCTTCGATCCCGTCCCACGGATCCGAAAGGAGCTGCTTCATGCCAAGCGAGATACGGTGCG
>JAKFVK010000001.1 GCA_021732205.1 Hyphomicrobiales bacterium
CCTCTTCTCATACATTGGTCTTAACATAGGATGCCTTGCCGCATTTTCCAATGGCGACATCACAACTTGCCTAACGGCGTTCCGATTTTTTTTCCACCGTGATCCGCAGATAGCGCCGACCGGCACTTATAATTGAAAAACCCAGCGTTCTGCGCACTTTGACAGCCATCTCGTCGCAGAGCTGTTCGTCAAGCGCCGTCAATTGTCGCTCAGGCGGCGGTAAAGGCTCTCCTCCTGTCAGGCTGATGCGGGCGGCAAGATAGCGCAACCGCACCTCTTGCGGCGCGGCGCGGTAGGCAATGCGCTCCAGCCGTCCCGCGCTGTCGTGCAGACGCTCAAGCGCCCTTGCGTAATGTTTGATTGCCTCATCGGCCCGCCCCAGCTTGCGCGCGATCTCTGCCAGTCGTTCAGCGGTCAAGCCTTCGGCCGCCAGCAGCGGCATGAGGCGGCGCAGGCGCGGGCGCAGATAGTTTTCATCGTGATTCGTTGGATCATCCTGCCAGGCAATGCCGTGCCGGGAGAGATGGGCACGCAGGCGCTCGCGCCGCACGGCGAGCAGCGGGCGCGTAATCCTGAGCCCCTTGATTTCAACGCAGGCGCGCATCGCCGCCAGACCGCGCAAGCCTGAGCCTCGCGCCAGACGCATCAGCACCGTTTCGGCCTGATCATCGAGCGTGTGTGCCGTCACCACCAGCGCAGCGCCGATCCGTGTACCCTCGCGCCGCAGCAGATCATAGCGCGCCTCACGGGCCGCCGCCGGCAAGCCCTGGCCCGGCTTGTCGCCCTGCCATGCCAGGATACGATGAGGGACGCCAAGTGTGGTGCAGAAGCGGGCGGCAGCCAGTGATTCCTGACGCGAGGCGGCGCGTAAGCGGTGATCGACCGTTGCCGCCACCAAAGCCGGGCCAGCTGCCAACGCCGCTCGCCAGCGCACCATCAGATCGAGCAGCGCCATGCTGTCGCTGCCCCCCGATACAGCAATCAAAATACGTTCAAGATCACTGAAAGAAGCGAAAAGACGATCAAGCTCGTCCGCCGCAAACGGCGGGTAATCAGCAGCCTGCACTGCGCTGTTCGCTCTGCACCCGCTGTTTGACCGCTGGCGAGGCTCGTGGGTATTTGCGCACAACCTCGTTGAATGAGGCGCAGGCCGGTTCTTTCTGGCCAAGCTGTTTCAGCGACATGCCAAGCCGCAGCAGGCTTTCTGGCGCCTTCGCTCCGCTCGGATAATCATTATAGCTCTTCAGGAAGGACTCAGCCGAGGCCTTCCATTGTTGCCGCTGGAACTGTGCTTCGCCCAGCCAGTACAGGGCATCGCCATGCTGGCGATCACCGGGATAGGTGGTGAGATAGGCCTGGAACGCAGTCTCGGCACGATCATATTCACCGCGCAACACGAATCCATAGGCCTGATCATAGGCATCACGGGGGTTGCCGGCCAGGGGCGGCAGGGGTTGCGCACCTGCAGCCTGCGCCGGAGCGCCAAGCGCTGCGGTTGCCACGCCGTTGCGCCCGGCCCCTGCCAGATCAACCGGTTGGCCTGTGCGCGGGTCCGCCGGCAACTGGCCAAGGACCTGAGGCGGCGCACCGAGTTGCGGGGCTGCCCCCGGATTTCCCTGCGCAGGATAAGCCGGAACACCAGCGGGTCTCGGTCCACCCAGTTGCGGGGTCAAGGCGAGTGGAGCGGCGGGCTCCACAGGCGTCGCATCACCACGCTGCTGCGTGCCGCCGCGTTGCGGTGGCGCCGGCTTGCGCGGGCCTCCCGCCGGTGGCTGCCCGCCTGCGTTCTGCGATTCCTGGAAACGGTATTCCGTGTCTTCCTGAAAACGCTTCAGCTGTTCTTCCAGCCGTCTGATCTGGAACTGGAATTGTTCGATCTGGCCAGTGAGTTGACGCACCCGCCCTTCGAGCGCGTTGATTCGCAGATTGGGGTCTTCCTGCTGGGGTTGCGTTCCCCAGCCGGTTCCGCCCCATTGCACCTTGACGAGCGGTGGCGATAAAGGGCCTCCCGGCGCCGATGTCAGCGCCGGGGCTGGCAGGCGACCAGCCCAAGCGCTGCCTGTGCCTGCTGACACCAGCAGGACCAAGGCAACAGATGTGAAACGCCTGAGCGCCATCGCCATGCCTACATTCCTCGTTGATCAATGGGCTGGCCCCAAGGATCAACCCGTATCGATCATACCCGTTGCACTGGTTGCCACTGCCGAAAACGATCATCCGGCAACAGGCGCGACCAGCAAGTTGGATCAGGAACCCGCATTGTTGAGCGCGGTGACCGCCCGACGGTTCTGATTCCAGCAGCTGTCATCATTGCACACCGCCACAGGCCGTTCCTTGCCGTAGGAAATGGTACGCATGCGGCTTGCCTCGATGCCGCGCGAGATCAGATAATCGCGGACCGAGGCGGCACGACGCGCCCCGAGGGCAATATTGTACTCGCGCGTGCCGCGTTCATCGGCATGGCCCTCAATCGTGAAGGTGTAGCGCGGATACTGGCGCAGCCAGGTCGCCTGACGATCAAGCGTGGTGCGTCCTTCCGGCGTGACGTCCGTCGCATCGACGGTGAAGAAGACGCGGTCTCCGACGTTCACGACGAAATCCTGCGACGATCCCGGGGTCGCAC
>JAKFVK010000150.1 GCA_021732205.1 Hyphomicrobiales bacterium
TAATCGAGCGCCCCAGAAGGTCGGTGCCGTTCGTCACTTCTTCGGAAATCGCCGTCGTGTGGCGCTGCATGAGGTCGGTCAGGTTCTCAAGACGACCCAGCAGCGCCTGGTCGATTGTCGCGCCAACCGTTCCCATCGTTTGATCGATGGCGGCAGCACGCTGATCCAGCGCTTCCTTGAACGAGAACAGACGACCGTCAAGGCCGACGTTGAGATTGTCCATACGCTCGTCAATGCCGCGAGCCATGTGTTCGGCGCGATCATCGATATGGCTGAGGAGGGTCTCGACCTGCGAGGAGATGGCCGAGGCGGCAACACCCGAGGTGCTCTCTATCGTCGACAGCGTCTTGGTGAGGATGCTTTCAATCACTTCGCCGCGCGCTTCCAGGCTGCTGACGAGCTTATCGCCATGGGTAGCGATGATGTCACGGATTTTCATTTCCGTGGTGTCCAGCCGCTCGGCCAGCGCGCCGCCATGGACAGTCACCGTCTGGTCGATCCGCCTGCCGACGTTGTCAATACGCTCGGCCACCTCATTGCCGCGCGTTGCCAGATCCTGCGCCAGCGTTTCGGCAATCGAGCGCATCTGCAATGACAGGCGCGAGGTCACCTCCTCGGAGCGCGAGGCAATGTTTGCTGCCAGATCATCGGACGAGATATTGAGCGCCAGCGTGACAGCCTGCCCGGCATCGGACAATTTGCTGACGAGTGAATCGCCGCGCGCCGTGAACGCGTCGACCATGGTTGAGCCGGCCTGGTGCAGTGTGTCAGTGATGATTTGGCCGCGTGTTGCCAGCATGTCGGCGGTGCGCGTGCCCAGATCATTGACGGTGTTGGTCAAATTGAGTGAAGACCGCCCCAATTGCTCGACAAACGACGTATGCAGTGAAGTGATCTGTTCGACTGCGGCCTGTGATTTCTGGTCCAGCGATTCTTTCTGTGCCTTGATCGTTTCCATCATATCGCGCATGCGCGTTTCGTTGTCGCGGTAGGCGCGGTCGAGTGTCGCAATTTCACGCGTGATCGAGGCGGTCATGGCGTCAACCCGCCCGGATGCCTGCGCCATGCCTTCATCGAGCAGCGCGAGTTCACGACGCACCGACTGCCCAAGGGTCAGCATGCCCTCCTGGCTCTTGGTGAGCGGGGTTGCCAGGTGCAGGGCAACTTCGGCCATGGCGCGGGAGGCGGCACGCAATTGCTGGGCGCGCGCCATGAAGTGTCCGATGGCAAAAAACAGAAGGGGCGGGAACAGCAACGTGCCCAGCAGGGCGATCGCTCCAGGGTTGTCCCGCAGGCCATCACGCGTCAGCAGGGAGAAGACATCAATCCCGAAGATCGCCGGTGTGAGGACAAAGATGCCGCCGACCCAGGCGGAAGCGATGAGGATGGCAATCAGATAGGGGCTGCCGGAGGAATGGCGATAGAGTGCCGATGCCACGGCTGCCGCGTTGCTGGTTGTATCGTTGGCGGCAGACGTTGGCGGGGGCAAGCGGCGGCCGGAATGAGTTGATGCGCCCAGCGAGGGCTCGCGGCGCGTGTCCGATGAAGGATCCTGGCTTTTCGGCGCAAACTGGTTCTTTGTCGCGGAATCGACGCCGTCGAGGTTAAGCGCTTGTTCGACCGCAGACAAAGCGACCTGCGCAGAAATTTCGTCGTTCTTCTTGGTCGGCGTTACCATTTACTCAACCTCTTTAACCTGTTTCCTTCGCGCCGCCGCCTGTTGGCAGGACCACGCGTATTATAGCCGGATCGTTACCCGATGAGCGCAAGCGAACCGTGATTACGGATGGTCCGCTCATCCTCGCCACGGGTTGTATTTCCAGACGATTGTAGTGGTGCGTAAAAGGCGAGGGAACCGTTTTCTCGATTCCAGCCGATTGACGCGATGTTAAGGTTAATTTCAATATGCATGCCCGAGACCGTGCGCCCGTGCTCCTCGGCTTTTTATCGAAGGAATGGCGGTTCGGCTACAGTATTTGTCATCCGGGGATGTCGCTGGCGGGGATCGTGCGGCTCAGTTTCTCATGTGATTGCGCGTGGATTATTCGATGATCGAGCTTGATGTTCTTGACCGCAACACGTTCGGGGACCGGCAATTGCGGGATGAAGTGCTTGGCCTGTTTCGTCAGCAATCGCTTCAGCTGATGGCGCGTCTTGAGGAAACGTCAAGCGCCACTGACTGGAAGATTTCAGCACATAAGCTCAAAGGATCAGCGCTTGGCATCGGCGCTCAGAGCGTGGCCCAATTGGCGGCGCAGGTCGAGCAAGCGTTCTTCAGCGACAGCCTGTCCTCGCGTGATGCGGCTCTGGCGCCGCTGCGGCAGGCGATTGAGGCGACCAACCGCGAAATCTCGGGTTTGCTGGCATGATCGCTTTTGCCGCCGCATCGCATAAAGAAAGTGCGGCGGCATTTGTCTTTGCGCCGGCCGCTTTCTCGCTTATATGGGCGGTATCGAGCATGTGCGTGTCTGCGGCTGGCAACAGGCAGACGTGACAAGTTAACAGCGTCTAGAAGGCCTGATTTCCCTATGGTCAAAGTCAACTTTGTTACTGCTGACGGAAAATCTCATCCAGTCGATGCCGAAATCG
>JAKFVK010000107.1 GCA_021732205.1 Hyphomicrobiales bacterium
CGGCAAGGGTGCGTGTGACGTCGGTGGTGCCGTCCTGATACTGGCCGCCTGAATCAACGAGAAAGAGGGAATCGCGATCAAGCAGGCGGTTGGTTTCGACAGTCGGGCGATAATGAATGATCGCACCGTTAGGGCCGGCGCCGGCAATCGTCGGGAAGGAGATGTCACGCAATTCGCCGCTCGCGGCGCGGAATGTCTCGAGTGCGATTGCAGCGGCGATCTCGTCGATCTTGCCTTTCGGCGCCTCCTGGTCGAACCAGTGCAGGAAGTGGACCAGTGCCGTGCCGTCGCGACGATGGGCGGCGCGGGTTCCCGCCAGTTCGGCGCTGTTCTTGGGCGCTTTCATCGGATGAACAGGATCGGCAGCCGCAATCAGCTTCCCGCCCGCATGGCTGATGATGTCGGCAATGGCGGCGGCGGCGCTCGCGGGATCAACGAGGATGCCGTTGCTCCCTTGTGCCAGCTGCGCGAGTTTATCGGCAAACGCCGCAGGCGGGAACAGCTCCGTCGTCGCTTTCAGGGCCTTGCGGACGTCAGTGTCGATTTTCTGCGGGTCGATGAAGAGCTGAACCTTTCCTTTGCGCGGGAGCAACGCGAAGGCGAGCGGCAAGGGCGCGTGGGCGACATCGCCGCCGCGGACATTGAACAGCCAGGCGATGGCATCGGTCTGGGTGAGGACGAAATGGCTGGCGTTGAGCGATCCAAGCGCGTCGCGGACACGGGCGAGCTTATCGCCCACATCCTCTCCGGCAAGAGACAGCGGGTGAAGCATGATTTTTGCCTGCGGCGGCGCCGGTCTGTCCTGCCAGATGGCATCGAGGGGGTTGTTCGCCAGCTTTTCAAGCCGTCCGCCGGCCTCTTCAACCACCTTCTTCAGCAAAGTGATCTGATTGGCGGTGTGAAGCCAGGGATCAATGCCGAGAATACCCTTTTTGGGGAGGTGTTTGCCAATCCACGCCTCAAGCGTCACATCGGCGGAATGCACGACCTCGAAACTCGCCTGATCCACCTGGCGGGATGCCTGCAGCAGGTAGCGGCCATCGGTCACCAAAGCGGCGCTCTCAGCCATCACAATCGCCGTCCCGGCAGAACCGGTAAAGCCGGTGAGCCAGCGCAACCGGTCGCTGGACGCGGGGATGTATTCGTTCTGGTACTCATCGGCGCGCGGAACGACAAAGCCGCTGAGCCGACGCCTCTTCAGTTCAGCCCGCAGCCGGGCCAGACGCGGCGGCCCATCTTGAGGAGAGGACAGAACATCGAAGGTTTGGAACATGCCACGACCATAGAGCGGAGTAGGCGGGTGAGGGAAGCGGCGATTGCGGTCAATCCCGCATGGCAGGCGCGCACGCAGATGGGAGGTGTCGCCCGGCGATACGCGGCAGGGTACCGTGATCAAATATGAACAAACCCTTTGCGTTCCATGTCCCAGACGCAGGCCTGCCCATTCGCCAGGGTCCTAGCGTCGGTGGCGGATTATCTATATTGCAGTGCAACAAGAAAATTTGGAGGGAATCGACGTTTTCTTGAAAGGAGAACAGAGATGACCAGCTCTACTATCAATGTTTTTGATCGTTTTACTGTTAATTCAACGAAGCCGGACGTAACATACAAGCCGCTTCCCGCTTTCGTGCGCGCGCTCATCGCCGCCTTCGAAACGAGCGGGCGACTACATGCCATGGCCTATTTTGCGCGCAAAACAGACCTGGAACTCGCTCAGCTCGGTCTGACCCGGGCCTCGATCTTCGAACGTCTGAAGGCGTGATCCCCGGTCAATCCCGTTTGACAAGCACAAGTGTCGCCCAGTCGCCGATAATCCGGCGATAGGCCAGGCGGTACCCTTGCGCCTGGTAGCGCGCGGCAACGGGGCGCGCCTGCCAGGCGAGCAGCCCTGACAGGATGAGCGTCCCTCCGCGTTCATTGGCATTGTGAAGGGCGGGTGCCAGGCGCATCAGCGGGCCGGCGAGGATGTTGGCTACAATGAGGGGGTAAGGGCCGTTGAAGCGGATGAGCGGGTGGGCGGTGCCTGCCGCCTCAACGACGCCGACGTGCCAGGCCATACCGGCTTTTGCTGCGTTCTCGCCGGCAATGCGCACCGCCTCGCGGTCAAGATCGCCCGCAATCGCATCGGCTTTTGCAGCCTTGGCAAAGGCCAGCGCGAGCACGCCGGTGCCGGTTCCGACATCGAGCATCCTGCGAGAAGTCGCCTTGATGCGCGCACCCTTGCGGCCTCCCTGCTGTTTCAGCCAATGGTCGATTGCCAGCAGACAGCCGAGCGTCGTCGGGTGATGGCCGGTGCCGAAGGCCAGGCTTGCCTCGATCTCGAGACCGATCTCGTTGGCGCGCAATTTGTGGCGATCATGTTCGCCGTGGACCACAAACCGTCCAGCGCGAACCGGCGGCAGGTCTTCAAGTGCGATTGCCACCCAGTCGGCATCGTCGACTTGCTTGAAATCAAAGCGCAGCTGATCGAAATCCGGCCCCAGAAGACGCCGCCCCGTCATGGTGAAATCGCCAAGGTCAGGGGCTTCAGTGAACCAGGCCTCGAAACGCCACAGGGGCGGTTCGGCTTCAAAAGCGCCGGCAGCGC
>JAKFVK010000182.1 GCA_021732205.1 Hyphomicrobiales bacterium
GTGCGACGCTTGCTGCAATCTTCATCGGCAAAGCCCGCCTGCGCGAGATTTTTGCCTCGGTGCGCTCGACCGGCGAGCAGACCGGCATGATCTTTCTCATCCTTCTGGGCGCAGAGATGTACAACGCATTTCTGGCGCGCACCAACATGCCGCAGATCATGGCTGAATGGGTGGCAGCGCTCGGCTTTTCACCCTATCTGATCATGGTGGTGATCGTTGCCATCTACATTCTGCTCGGCTGCCTTATGGACAGCCTCAGCATGCTGCTCCTTACCATTCCGATTTTCTTCCCTGTCGTCATGGGGCTTGATTTCGGCATGAGCGCTGAACACACCGCCATCTGGTTTGGCATTCTGGCGTTGATTGTGGTCGAACTGGGCCTCATTCACCCGCCCGTTGGTCTCAACGTCTATGTCATCAGTACGATCGCCAAGGATGTGCCGATGATGGAGACATTCCGGGGCATCCTGCCGTTCCTGGCGGTGGAATTCGTACGAGTGGGGCTCATCATCGCCTTTCCGATCCTGACATTGGCACTGATCAAATGACGAGGCATTCGGATCGGCCTTCGCGTGAATTTGCGGCTAAATTGTCAAATTCGAAAAAATGGTCAACACTTGCGCCAAGCGGGCACCCAAGCGTACGCCCGAATGATCGCAGCGAGAGGAATAGGTAACATGACAAAAGTCACGCGTCGTCGCGCTTTGCAGCTGGTGGCATTGAGCGCGCTTGGCAGCGCGGTTTCGGATAAAATCGCGTTCGCACAGGGCGCGAGCGCCAAATGGGATATGCCGACGCCTTATGCCGATGGGAATTTCCATACCCGCAACGTCAGGGAGTTCGTCGCCGAGATTGCCAAGGAAACCAGTGCTGCGCTCGATATCACGGTGCATTCCAATGGCTCGTTGCTGAAACTGCCGGAAATCAAGCGCGGCGTGCAGACGGGCCAAGTGCAGGCAGGCGAGACGCTGGTATCGACGCTGGCCAATGAGGACGCGATTTTCGGCTTTGATTCCATTCCAGGCGTTGCCACCTCCTATGCCCAATCGCGCAAGCTTTATATGGCCGCGCGGCCCTTTCTCGAGAAGCGGTTCGAAAGGCAGGGCATGGTCATGCTGTTCTCGGTGGCGTGGCCGCCGCAAGGCATCTACGCCAAGAAGGATCTGGCATCGCTTGCCGATCTCAAGGGCGCAAAGTTCCGCGCCTATAATCCGGCAACCGCGCGCTTTGCCGAACTGATCGGTGCCTCGCCGGTCACCATCCAGGCCGCTGAAATCGCCCAGGCGTTCCGCACCGGCGTGATCGATGCGATGATCACGTCAGGCGCCACGGGAGTTGATTCCCAAGCCTGGGATTATCTCACCCATTATTATGATCTGTCGGCGTTCCTGCCGCAAAACGTCGTTTTGGTGAACAAAGCGAGCTTTGACGCCCTGCCGGCAGCCGTCCAGGCGATCGTGCGCAAGGCAGCCGCTGCGGCGGAGGAGCGAGGCTGGGCGAGTTCGGCCATGCTCGATGAAGGCTACAAGAAGACCATGGCTGAAAAAGGTATCAAGGTCCTGCCGGCACCGGCAGCAATGATCGCCGACGTGAAGAAAATCGGCGAGACGATGGCAGCCGAATGGACCAAGCGCGCCGGCGCGGATGGCGAGACCATCCTGAAAGGGCTGTCTTGAGGCTCGTGATTGACAGATAGCCGAAGGGCCGGAACGCAATCAAGGGGCGTTCCGGCTTTTTCGAGTTTTCGCAACCTGTGCAGGACCGTCGATGCGCTCCATCTTTGACCCGCTCTACCGCCTCACGGCCCTGATGGCGGTGCTGGCGCTGGTATCCATTGCTGTCATTATTCTGGCTGATGTGACGCTCCGGCAATTTGGCAGCCAGATCAAATCATCCGATGATTTCGCCGGCTACGCGCTTGTTGCCACGTGCATGCTGGGGCTCGCGCCCACCTACCGGCGCGGCGAACATATCCGCGTCGGCCTGCTGGTCGAGCGGCTCACGGGTAAAGCGCGGCATCTGGTTGAAGGGTTGTGCCTGGGGTTTGGCGTGCTGGCGCTTGGCTGGGCCAGCTGGTGGACGGGACGTTTCGTCTACGATTCCTGGCGCTTCAATGATGTCAGTCAAGGCCTGCTGGCGATCCCTCTGTGGATGCCGCAGTTCTTCATGTTTTTCGGAATTTTCGTGATGCTGATCGCGGTGTGCGAGGATTTGCTGCGCCTGGCGACGGGGCGGGCACCTAGTTACCTGGCGAATGCGGCGGCAGCGACCGAACTCCCCACCTTCGAACGCTGAAAGTCAGGCCCCATGACCCCGTCGATTGCCGCCCTCGTCCTTCTGGGGATCATGTTTTTCGGCCTCACCATGGGCGTGTGGATCGGTATATCGCTCGCCGCCGTCGGTTTCGTGGCGATGGAGTTGATGACGACCCGGCCGATCGGGCTTAATTTTGCGTCCTCGCTGTGGAGTTCCAACAATTCGTGGACGTTGACGGCGCTGCCGATGTTCATCTGGATGGGCGAAATCCTCTTTCGCTCCAAGCTTGCCGAGGACATGTTCCGCGGCCTCGCGCCCTGGGTGCAGG
>JAKFVK010000242.1 GCA_021732205.1 Hyphomicrobiales bacterium
CAAAGGCGCGCGCCTCGCCGTTCGCCAGCCCGTCGCTGTACCAGATGAGGTTGGCATCAGGGATGTCCTGGAGGGCGCGCATCAGAGGGGCGGCGATATCGCGACGGTCAGGAATGAAGGCTTCGGGCGCAAGCCCGCGCAGGCGCTCACGCGCTTCGGTGGCCGCTTGCGGTCGAAACGATTGATCGCTGCCAAGGCTGGTGGCGACCAGCAGCACCGGCAGGCTTGCCTCGATGGCAGCCTCGATATCGCGATCAATCGCTGCCTTGCGCAGATCGAATGACTGGGCCGACGGCCAGCCATTATCAACCACCAGTACCAGCGGACCGCGGGAGCGTTCGGGCCGCGATTGCGGGTCATAGGCGGGGCCTGACAACGCCAGGATCACGCAGGCCGCGATCGCCAGCCGCAGCGCTGTCAGCCACCACGGGCTGGTTTGCGGCTTTTCGTCCTCCCGGCGCAGCGCCAGAAGCAGGCGCAAAGGCGGGAACGCGACCTCGCGGGGGCGCGGGGGCACGAAGCGCAGCAGCCACCAGATTGCCGGCAGGATGACGAGGGCTGCCAGCATCAGCGGCGTGGCAAAGGAGAGGGAGAGAAAACTCATGACGATCCGCCCTCGTAAGCAACCATACGCTCGCGCAGACAGGCGCCCAGCGCCAGCAAGGGCTCGTTTGCGGTGCGGTCGGTGTGATGGCGCAGCAGGCGGTGACCGTTGCGCACCAGATAGGCCTGCAATTCGCCGCGATGGCCCTCGAGGGCTGCCTGATAGTCGAGGCGATAGGCTTCTGCCCGGCCGGCAGTGAAGCGGGCGCCGGTTTCAGGATCGACGAATTCGGTGCGCCCCGCAAAGGGGAACGTCTCCTCCACCGGATCGAGGATCTGAACGATATGAGCGCGCGCGCCAGCACCCGTGATCGAGGTCAGGCGGGTGATGATGTCTGGTGCGGTATCGAGCATGTCTCCAAAGAGCACGACCTCGCTGAAGCGGGCCACCGGGCTGGCAGGTGGCAGGCTCTCGGCTGGGCGTCGTTCAGCGGCAATCAGCGCTTCGGCGAAACGATCAACAACGAAACGGCTGGCCATAGGCCGTGTGAGACCAAGGATGCCGACCCGCTCGCCCGCCCGCACCAGCGTTTCGGCCAGTGCCAGCATGAGAATGATGGCACGATCACGCTTCGAGGTGGCGGCAAGGTCTGATCGCACAGCCATCGAGGGTGAGCGGTCGGCCCACAACCAGATCGTATGGGCTGATTCCCATTCCTGCTCGCGGACGTAAAGATGATCATCGCGGCCGGAGCGGCGCCAGTCGATGGCGGCAGCGTTTTCACCGGATGAATAACGCCGATACTGCCAGAAATTTTCGCCTGGTCCGGCGCGCCGGCGCCCATGAAGGCCGTGCAGCGCGGTCATGGCCACGCGCCGCGCGGCGACCACGAGGTCGGGCAGGCGTGCGGCCAAGGTAACGGAATCAGCGATAAGGCGCGGTCCACCTGCGGCATCAAGACGTGGCGTCAGGGCAACGCGCACCGCCGTCAGCCTAACCGGGTGGCCAGTTTGGCGATCACCTGACTGACCGAGAGACCATCGGCGCGGGCCGAGAAGGTGAGCGTCATGCGATGCTTGAGGATCGGTTCGGCAAGAGCTGCCACATCATCGAGCGAGGGCGCAAGGCGCCCTGACAGCAGGGCGCGCGCGCGGATCGCCAGCATCAGCGACTGGCTGGCACGCGGTCCTGGCCCCCAGGCGATCGCCGCTGTTTCGGCCGTGCCATCGGGGCGGGCGGAGCGCACCAGCGTGAGAATTGCCTCGACCACATTTTCACCAACCGGCAAGCGGCGAACCAGGCGTTGGGCGGCCATCAGCTCATCGCCCGTCAGTGCCGCCCTGGCTTTCGTTTCCTCGATACCGGTGGTCTCGAACAACATGCGCTTTTCAGCCCCGTGATCGGGATAGCCGACGTCGATTTCCATCAGGAAGCGGTCAAGCTGGGCCTCGGGAAGCGGGTAGGTACCTTCCTGCTCCAGCGGATTTTGGGTTGCCAGAACGTGAAAGGGGCGGGGCAGATCGTAGCGCTTGCCGGCAATCGTCACATGGCCTTCCTGCATTGACTGCAGCAGGGCTGACTGGGTGCGGGGTGAGGCGCGGTTGATTTCGTCGGCCATCAGAAGCTGGGCAAAAACCGGGCCGGGCAGAAAGCGAAAATGGCGTTTGCCGGTCTGGTCTTCTTCCAGCACTTCACTGCCGATGATGTCGGAGGGCATGAGGTCGGGGGTGAACTGGACGCGACGGGCGTCAAGGCCAAGCACCAGCCCCATGGTATCAACGAGCTTGGTCTTGGCAAGGCCGGGCACACCGACAAGGAGGGCGTGCCCACCGGACAGGATCGTGATGAGAGCGTTCTCGATCACCGTATCCTGCCCATAGATGACAGCAGCGATCGCCTGACGGGCGCGACCTACCTTGTCAGTGACGGAGGCAGCGAGCTTTTCGAGATCGGCAATGTCACCGGTCGACAGATTTTGCGTGCTCATGGGTTCCAAACTCGTCATGCTTGTCAGCCGAGACAGTTGGCGCGGCAGGGAAA
>JAKFVK010000063.1 GCA_021732205.1 Hyphomicrobiales bacterium
ACAGTCCACCGAGCAGGACGGCGGCGGTCGGCGAGCCGGGAATACCGAGCGTCAGCATCGGCAGCAGGGCGGCGGTGCCGGCGGCATGGGCCGCCGTTTCAGGTGCCACGATGCCTTCCGGATTGCCTTTACCGAAGGTCTTGGGATCCTTCGCGAAGCGGCGTGCAAGGCCGTAGCTCATGAAGGAGGCGGGAGTCGCGCCGCCGGGGGTGATGCCCATCCAGACGCCGATGAGGCAGCTGCGCAGCGATGTGGCCCAGTATTTAGGCAGCTGTTTCCATGTGCGCAGCACGGCATCAAGCCTGAGCTTTGCGTGTGCCCCCTTGAATTCCAGGCCTTCCTCCATGCTGGAGAGCATTTCGCCAATGCCAAACAGCCCGATGACGGCAACCAGAAAGCCAAAACCTTTGAGCAGGGTGATGAAATCAAAGGTCATGCGCAACTGGCCGGTGATCGTGTCAAGGCCGACCGCTGCGAGCGCGAAGCCAAGGCACATCGCCATGATGGTCTTGAAGGGTGAGCCGGCGCCCATGCCGATGAAGCTCGCGAAGGTGAGGAACTGCACGGCGAAAAATTCGGCCGGGCCGAACTTCAGCGCGAATTTTGCGACCAGTGGCGCCAGAAACGTAATGACGATGACGGCGAAGAGCGCGCCGATGAAGGAGGAGGTGAAGGCGGTTGTCAGCGCCTCGTCAGCCTTGCCGTTCTGCGCCATCGGGTGGCCGTCAAAGGTGGTGGCGACCGACCATGGCTCTCCTGGTATGTTGAACAGGATAGAGGTGATCGCCCCTCCGAACAATGCGCCCCAGTAGAGACAGGACAGCATGATGATTGCTGATGTCGGTGGCATCGAAAAGGTGAGGGGAAGCAGGATCGCGACACCATTGGCGCCGCCCAGGCCCGGCAGCACACCGATGATGACACCGAGCAGAATGCCAACCACCATCAGTATCATGTTGTAGGGTGTCAGGACGACGGCAAAGCCGCTAAATAAAGCATTGATTTCTTCCACGACCTACCTCCCAGTGTGCCGTCTGCCGAAGCAGGCCACGAGAACGGTGCTGTCATCTTTTGGACAGTTTTCGCGCTCTGGTATACAGTATACCGCACAGTCAGAGCAGCTAAGTCAAGGGCCAGTTTTCTGCTGCGGGGCACGTGTCGAACGTGCAGCGCGGCAAGTTTTGGCTGGAACGCAGCGTTATATTGCAATGCACACAAAACATTTGCGTGATTGTGCTTCGCGTTGACAAGTTGGCATCTGGCATGCCAATTTTTGCTGGCTCGCAAAGCGGGATGCGGCTGCATCAGAACAGCCGGACCGCGTTGATGAGACGAGCAACCTCTCAGGGAGGGAGTGATGACCGAGCTTGCCATTGAGCGCGTTGCGCCTGAAGTCACGTTCAAGACGCGGGCCTACAGGTCTATCAAGCAGGCGATCACAGCGCTTGATATCTACAAATCATCGGATGCGGTGTGGCTGGATGAGCGCAAGCTGTCGGAGCGGCTTGGCATTTCGCGTACCCCCGTGCGCGAAGCAATCGCCATGCTCGAGCAGGAAGGCTTCGTCAAGTCGATGCCGCGGCGGGGCATCGTTGTTCTCAAGAAGAATAATCGCGAAGTCGTCGAGATGATCGAGGCGTGGGCGGCGCTGGAGAGCATGGCGGTGCGGCGGATTGCGCTGCGGGCCAGCGATGAGGACATCGCCTCGCTGCGCCAGCATTTCGAGCGCTTTCACGAGGGTTACCGGCCAACCGATTATCTGTCGGAATATTCAACCGCGAACGTTGCCTTTCACCAGGGATTAATCCGCCTTGGGGGATCGCAGACGATCATCGCGCTGACCGAGAACATCCTGCTGCATGTGCGCGGCATCCGCGAGCTGACGATTGGCCGCGACCAGCGCGCCGAGCGCTCGATTGAGGATCATCTGGGCATTATCACCGCGCTTGAGAAGCGCGATGCCGAGCGTGCCGAAAAACTGTCGCGCGACCATACGCTTGGCCTGGCTGCCTATGTTGAAGCTCATGGCGAGGAGATTTTTGGCTAGGTGGCCTGCGTAGTCGTGCGGCAAGACGTGCTGCTGATTTTATCTGGAAATTCCATCTGCTTTTTGGATTGATAGCTGAGACCCCACACCTTCAAGCAACGAGACGCCGCTCCAGCGGAAATGATCAGGGAGAGATGAGTATGAGTGCAGCAGCGCAAGGCGCCACCGCAATGGCAGCGGAAACCGAACAGGAGCTGACCGATGGTTTCCATCTTGTCATCGATGCTCTGAAGCTCAATGGCGTCAAGACGATCTACGGCGTTCCCGGCATTCCGATCACCGATTTCGGCCGCATGGCGCAAGCCGAAGGCATCCGCGTCATCTCGTTTCGCCATGAGCAGAACGCCGGCAACGCCGCCGCGATCGCTGGTTATCTGACCAAGCAGCCGGGTATCTGCCTGACCGTTTCGGCGCCGGGCTTTCTCAATGGGCTGACGGCACTGGCGAACGCCACGACCAATTGCTTCCCGATGATCCTGATTTCAGGCTCCTCCGAGCGCGAGATCGTCGATCTGCAGC
>JAKFVK010000110.1 GCA_021732205.1 Hyphomicrobiales bacterium
CGCCCGACATCGAGGCCAGATGCATATCCGGCTTGATCGACTGATAGACAAAATCGAAGCTTTCGGGCGCAAGCGGCGAACCGGTCGACGTCATCAGCCGCACGCTTGACAGATCATGGGTTGATTTAGGCTCCCAGCCTGTCTTGCGGATGCCGTCGATATATTTCGCGGACGTGCCGAACACGTTCATCTTTTCTGCAACCGCAAAATCAAACAATATCTCATTGGTGTGGAAGGGTGAGCCATCGTAAAGCAGCAGTGTGGCGCGGGCGGCAAGGCCGCCAATCAGCCAGTTCCACATCATCCAGCCGCAGGTCGTGAAGTAAAAGACGCGCTCGCCCGGGCGCACATCACACAGCAGGCGATGTTCCTTGACGAGTTGCAGAAGGACACCGCCCGTGCCGTGGACAATGCATTTGGGGATGCCGGTGGTGCCGGATGAAAAGAGAATAAAAGCCGGATGAGCGAACGGAACGGCGACGAATTCGAGCGGCTTTGGCGGAAAAGCTGTGATGACGTCAGACAAGGGAACGGCGCGCGGGAGAGCAGCGGCGAAGCCTGGATCATTGCCGGCATAGGGCACAACCACAACCGCCTTGAGGGTCGGCAAACCGGCAATGATCGACGCCACCTTGTCGGCAACATCGATGCGCTTGCCGCCATACCAATAGCCATCGCAGACAAAGAGCACCTTGGGCTCGATCTGGCCGAAGCGGTCAAGAACGCCACGATCGCCGAAATCAGGCGAGCAGGAGGAAAAGACCGCGCCAAGCGAGGTGGCGGCCAGCATGGCGGCAATGGTTTCGGGCATGTTGGGCATCATCGCCGCCACGCGGTCTCCCAGGCCCACACCGGAGGCCCGCAATTGCTGCTGGAGGCTTGATACGAGCGCCCGCAATTGCCGCCAGCTCAGTTTACGCCGTTCCTTATCCTCTCCCCAGAAAACCAGCGCGTCGCTGTCATCATCAAGCGGCAGCAGGTTTTCAGCGAAGTTGACGCGGCTTTCTGGAAAAAACTGCGCACCGGGCATCTTATCGCCGTCGCGCAGCACTTCGTTGGCCTGGCCAGTGCCCTTGATCCCGGCAAAGTCCCACAGGGCGGACCAGAAATATTCGGGCTGTTCCACCGAAAAACGATGAAGATCGCGGTAGGTGCGAAGGGTCAGTCCGTGTTTCGCGTTCAACTGGGCGCAGATTTCACTGATCTGCGACCGCGAAATCCGCTCCGCGGATGGTGTCCATAGAGGCTTGTCAGTTGCATGCGACATGGTTGCGAACGCTCCCCGAACGACAGCTCATCAGATAGGCTATACCATCAATGGCGTTCCACGCTGCGGCGAGGCGCTCTTGACGGTTGCGACATTTCCGTTCTGATGCCACGAATTTCTCAGACCACCAACGGTAGAACGCATCATCTTCACCAGGGGCAAAGGAGACTTTCCTGACAATAGAGGCAAACACAGGCCGGGCGACATCAGGAGTATTCCGCTTGGCAAAGTTTGCCGGCGTCGGGATCGCTGTTGTCGGCGGACTGTTCATTGCCGGCATGTTTCTGCCAACCGATGCCGTGAGGCGGGCTGTGGCTGTGCATATCTCCGCCATTTCCGGCCAGACCGTCACCGTTAACGGTCCGGCGCGGCTCTCGCTTCTGCCTGCGCCTTCTGTCAGCGTCAGCAAAGTGGAGGTCGGCGGCGCCAATGGCGGCGCCAACGTCCTTGAAGCGGAACGGATCACCGCGCGGCTGTCGCTCATCGGCCTGATGCTCGGGCGCATTGAAATCACCGGACTTAAATTCACCCAGCCACGGTTTGCCTTGCTGGTCGACGTCGATGGCCGGGCCAACTGGCGCAGCGGCGCCTCGCTTCTGTCGCTGTTCGTGCCGGGTGATGACGCCGAGACCAGCCCGCGCCTTGGTGATGTCGCCATCGATGGCGGCCAGTTGATCTACCGCGACGAGCGGGCAAGACGGCGCGGCGAGATCAATGATATCGACGTCGATGTCACATGGCCCCTCATCGGTTCGAGCCTGTCGGCAGGCGGCACATTCCGTTTGCGGGGCGAAACGATCAGCTTTGGCGGCAAGCTCGAGCGACCAGCCGCGCTGTTTCGAAAAGACATCAGCCCGTTCGCTCTCACGCTTGATACCAAGGCCATTCGTGCCAAGCTGACGGGTAATGCGCTGGCGGGACGAGACGTGCAGTTTGAAAGTCAGCTGACGTTCTCCTCGCCCTCGCTGAAGCTGCTGGCGGGCTGGCTTGCGCCTGAGGTGGAAAACGTCCCCGATTTCGGCCCGGTGGACGGCACGTCGCGGATCACTGTCGTTGACCGGCTGATGACGCTTGACAAGGCCAACATCAAAATTGCCGGTTCGCGCGGCGAAGGAACGGTGTCGTTTGGCTTTGGCGCCACCCGCACCAGCCTGCAGGGGACGATGGATTTCGACACAGTGGAAGCACAGCCTCTACTGAATTTGCAGATTCCGACGGTGGAAACTGGCGCCGGCATGCCGGCGCCAGTTTCCACCGTCGGAATCTGCAAATTCAGTAGAGGCTGTGCTTCCA
>JAKFVK010000262.1 GCA_021732205.1 Hyphomicrobiales bacterium
TCGTGCGCGATTTCGTCAATCCGATGTTCCGCATGAACGCGCTTTACGAGGGCCAGTATCTTCTCGGCACCTCGATTGCGCGCCCGCTGATTGCCAAGAAACTCATCGAGATCGCCGAGAAGGTGGGGGCCGACGCAGTCGCCCACGGCGCCACCGGCAAGGGCAATGATCAGGTACGTTTTGAACTCACCGCCTACGCGCTCAACCCGTCGATCCGCGTGATCGCACCTTGGCGGGAATGGGACCTGCTGTCGCGCACCAAGCTGCTGGCATTTGCCGAAGCCAACCAGATTCCGATTGCCAAGGACAAGCGTGGCGAGGCGCCGTTCTCGGTCGACGCCAATCTTCTCCATTCCTCATCCGAGGGAAAGGTGCTGGAAGATCCAGCCATTGAAGCGCCTGAACTGGTTTATATGCGCACCATTGCGCCCGAGGACGCCCCCGACAAGGCAACCATCATCACCATCGATTTCGAGAAGGGCGATGCAATTGCCATCGACGGCGTGGCCTTGTCCCCTGCCATGGCTCTCACCCGTCTCAACGAATTGGGCAAAGCCAACGGCATTGGCCGTCTCGATCTGGTTGAAAATCGCTTTGTCGGCATGAAATCACGCGGCATTTACGAAACGCCGGGCGGCACCATCCTGCATGTGGCACATCGCGGCATCGAATCGCTCACCCTGGACCGCGAGGCGATGCACCTGAAGGAATCGCTCATGCCGCGCTACGCGGAGCTGGTTTATAATGGCTTCTGGTTCGCCCCCGAGCGCGAGATGATCCAGGCCATGGCCGACAAAAGTCAGGAAATGGTCACCGGGCGGGTACGCCTCAAGCTCTACAAGGGCAATGTGACGGTGATCGGGCGCGAAAGTCCCTATTCGCTCTATGATCAGGAATTGGTCACCTTCGAGGAGGGCGCGGTGGCCTATGATCATCACGATGCCGCCGGCTTCATCAAGCTGAACGCACTGCGGCTGCGCACGCTCGCACAGCGGGCGAAGAGAAAGCCGTGACGCGGGCGGCGCGTTCGGTCATATTTGCGGCCCATTGACGACGCTAGAGAGCGCGCGTCAGGTGATGCGGGATCAGGGCGGTTACATGCGGCGTCAGACAATATGGACGATGGTGGCAGCTGTGCTCGGCCTCGTCGCTGTCGTCGCCATCGGCTATTATGCTTTGTCGCTGCCAACCACGCTCCGGGTAGCCGTTGGGCCGATCGGCTCGGAAAACCATCGTCTCATCGCGGTGCTGGCGCATCTTCTGGCGCGCGAGAAAGCCGATGTCCGCCTCAAGATCATCACCACTGAAGGCTCCGCAACCAGCGCCGCCGCGCTTGAGAGCAACGGCGCGGACCTCGCGGTACTGCGCTCTGACATCACCGCACCCGTCGACGCGCTGGGAGTGGTCGATCTGCGCCGCGAGCAGGTCGTGCTGCTTGCCAAACCACAAGGCGGCGTGACGACGATGGCTGAGTTGCGGGGCAAGGATATCGGTGTGGTGTCAGCTGCAGCCCTCAATGTCAGCCTGATCCAGAAGCTTCTTGCCTATTACGGCGCCGCCGCTCTGGACGTGCAGCTGCGTCCGCTCGAAATTGCGGATGCTGCCCGCGAATTGGCAAACGGCCATATCGCGGCGATCATGACGGTTGGCGTTCCCACCAGCCGCTTGATGGGGCGGCTGGATGCCCGCGTCACCGCGGAACTGGGCCAGCCTCCCCTCTATCTGCCCATCAGCGAAGCCCCGGCGATTGCCCAGCGCAGCCCGTCCCTGCAGGCAGACGAGCTGGTGCGTGGGGTGTTTGGCGGCGCGCCACCCCATCCGCCTGAATCAATACCGACCATCGCGGTAACGCACCGCCTGGTTGCTCACAAGAACGTCGATGAGGGGGTGATCGCCTCGCTTGTCCAGCAGATTTTTGCACTGCGCGTCGCCATCGCTGGCGAAGAACCGAGTGCGGCACGGATTTCCGCACCCGACGCCGATCGCGCCGGCGAGCTGGCGCTTCATCCCGGCGCTTCGTCCTATTACGAAGGCAATGTGCGCGGCTTTTTTGATCGCTATGGCGATCTTTTCTACATAGGGATCATGGCGTTATCGATTTGCGGGTCCGGTCTTGCCGCCCTTGCCAGCCATGCCAATGCCCGGCGCCCCGAGCCTTATCGCGACGCCATCGATACTCTGTTGCAGACCTTGCTGCAGGCGCGCCAGGCGATGAGTATCGATGAGCTTGACGCAGCCGATCAACGCGCCAGTGATGTTTTTGCGGTGGCGTTGAAGCATATTTCCGAGCGTGATTTCGACCAGCAGCAGGTGACGACCTTTGCCCTCACCCTTGATCAGGTGCGCCATGCCATTGCTGAACGCCGCCGCCGGATCGGCGACGCAATGGTGCAAAACGCGATCGCCGCCCAATAGGCCGATTAACGGCGTTCGATAATTTAATCTCGCCACCGCCGCAAACCCTCGATATAAGGGCGCCGCGCCCCATGGCGCACCTCCCTCGAAAGTATCGGTGCCCGAATGCAGCTGCGCAACATCGCCA
>JAKFVK010000141.1 GCA_021732205.1 Hyphomicrobiales bacterium
ACCGCTGGATGACCTCGGGCGGGCTTGGCACCATGGGCTATGGCTTGCCGGCGGCGATCGGGGTGCAGATGGCGCACCCGAAAGCGCTTGTCATCGACATTGCGGGAGAGGCCTCGATCCTGATGAATATGCAGGAGATGTCGACGGCTGCCCAGTACCGTCTGCCGGTCAAGATCTTCATCCTCAACAACCAGTATATGGGCATGGTGCGGCAATGGCAGGAATTGCTGCATGGGTCGCGCTATTCGGAAAGCTACAGCGAAGCGTTGCCGGATTTCGTCAAGCTGGCGGAAGCCTACCATGCCAAGGGCATACGCTGCTCGGACCCGGAGAAGCTTGACGCGGCGATCGGCGAGATGATCGCCCATCCCGGCCCTGTCATCTTCGATTGTCTGGTGGACAAGATGGCCAATTGCTTTCCGATGATCCCGTCGGGCAAAGCACATAACGAGATGATCCTCAACGAGGAGGCGGGCAGCGATATCGGTGGCGTCATTGATGCCAAGGGCCGGCAATTGGTGTGAGGATGCAAAGGATCCAATCCGACAAGGCGCCGCCGGTGAAGACCGGCTATGCCCAGGCCATCGAGTTCGGGCGGGCCAAGCGCACGCTGCTCGTTTCCGGGCAGATCCCGGTCGATGTCGAGGGCACGGTTCCGGCCGGTTTCGACGCGCAATGCCGCCTCGTCTGGCGGAACATCTTCGCGCAGCTCGACGCGGCCGGCATGACGATCGCCAACATCGCGAAGGTGACGATCTTCCTGTCGAGCCGCGAATATGCCGTGCCGAACCGCACGATCCGCATGGAAATGCTCGGCGACCACGAACCGGCGCTCACCTGCATCATCACCGGCATCTTCGACGAGGCCTGGCTCCTTGAGATCGAAGCCCTCGCGATCGAAGAGGCATAGGCATGTTCACCCTTGCGGAACTCGAGCAAGCTCATCGCACCGTCGAGGCAGCCATGGCGCCGACGCCGGTGCTTGCCTGGCCCTTGCTGGCGGAGCGACTTGGGACGCAAGTGATCGTCAAGCACGAGAACCACACGCCGACGGGCGCTTTCAAGGTGCGGGGCGGGCTCGTCTATCTGGAGCGGCTGAAGCGCGAGCGGCGCCATGTCGCCGGGATCATCTCGGCAACGCGGGGCAATCACGGCCAGAGCCTGGCTTTTGCCGGGCGCCAGCATGGTGTGGCGGTGACGATTGTCGTGCCGCATGGCAATTCGAGCGAAAAGAACGCGGCGATGCGCGCCTTCGGTGCCGAACTCATCGAGGAGGGCAGTGATTTCCAGGAGGCGCGGGAGATTGCTGAAAGCCTGGCGGTGATGCGCGGGCTGGAGATGGTTCCGTCTTTCCACCGCGATCTGGTGATGGGGGTCGCGACATACGCGCTTGAGCTGTTGCGCGCTGATCCCGAGCTTGAACGGCTCTACGTTCCCATCGGACTTGGCTCGGGGATCTGCGGCTGCATTCTGGCGCGCGATCTTCTGGGGTTGAAGACGGAAATTATCGGCGTTCAGTCGACGCAGGCGCCTGCCTACAAGCTGTCGTTTGAGGCGGGCCATGTGGTGAGCACCAATTCCAGCATCACCCATGCCGATGGCATGGCAACGCGGGTGCCGGACGCGGAGGCGCTGGAAATCATCCGGCGCGGCGCCTCGCATATCGTTCTGGTCAGCGATGACGAGATCGCGCAGGCGGTCCGTGCCTTCTGGACGGATACACATAATCTGGCGGAAGGGGCAGGTGCTGCGCCGCTTGCTGCGGCTGTGCAGGAAAAAGACGTCAATCGGGGAAAGCGTATCGCTGTCATCCTGTGCGGCGGCAACATTGATCTTGATCTCTTCCAGCGCTGGGTTCTTGCCAGCGCCAATTCTTCTCAACCAAGGTAAGCGACCATGTCCACCAGCCATTACCCTGCCGCCCGTCCCGATGAACCGGTCCAGCGCCACACCCTCTCCGTGCTTGTCGACAACGAGCCGGGCGTTCTTGCGCGCATCGTCGGGATGTTTGCGGCGCGCGGCTACAATATTGACAGCCTCACCGTCTCGGAAACGAGCCATGAGGCGCATGTCTCGCGCATCACGGTGATCACCTCGGGAACGGCCCAGAAGATCGATCAGATCAAGGCGCAATTGTCGCGTCTCGTGCCGGTTCACAGGGTCATCGATCTGACCGTTGCCGGCCCATCGATCGAGCGCGAGCTTGCCATGGTCAAAGTGGTGGGCAAGGGCGAGCTGCGGGTTGAGGCGATGCGGCTGGCTCAGGCCTTCGGCGCGCGCGCGGTTGACGCGACGCTCGAAAGTTTTGTCTTCGAGATCACCGGAGTAACGGAAGATATCGACCGTTTCATCGACATGATCCAGCCCTGCGGGCTGGTTGAAGTGGCACGCACCGGGGTTGCCGCCATGCAGCGCGGGACAGCCTCGACATGATGAGCGGATCGCTGCTTGCAGCCTTTGTTCTGTTTGCCTTCGTGAGTTCGATCACGCCGGGTCCAAACAACATCATGCTGCTGGCCTC
>JAKFVK010000052.1 GCA_021732205.1 Hyphomicrobiales bacterium
GGGGCCAGAAGCCACCTGCCTTCAGGCCAAGCGTCGGGCCATCGCGGTCAAACCCCGATTTGAAGCCATAGAGCGCGTCCTGATAGCCAATCGCCTCACGGATGACCGGAAAATTATAGGCGCTGCGTCGCGCCATGGAGGCAAACACCTGCTCGACAGCCGTCAGGCATTCAGACGGCGATATCAGCTCGCCGATCACTTTTTCCGGTACGATAATCATGCTTGTCTCTCTGATGGTGACAGGGGCGGGTCGCTGCGATGAGGACCGCGCCCCTCTTGTTCCTTGATCAATAGGCCTTACCGCGCGCCGATACCGGCCACACAACTTCGACAACGCCGTTACGCACGCCCACATACCAATCATGGACGTTGCAGGTAGGATCGCAATGGCCCGGCACAAGGCGCAGCTTCTCGTTGATCTTGAGGACCGCCTTCGGGTCATCGATCACGCCGTGCTCATCCGAGCATTTGATGTATTTGACATCATCGCGCCCGAAGATGAACGGCAGACCGGAATCAACCGATTGCGCCTTCAGACCGGCATCGCAGATCGCCTTGTCGGCCTTAGCATGGCTCATGACGCTGGTCAGGATGAACAGCGCGTTCTTCCATTCACCCTGATCGATCCGCTGGCCGTTCTGGTCGAGGACCCGGCCATAATCGGCGTCCATGAAGGCGTAGCTGCCGCATTGCAGCTCGTTATAGACCTTCGAATTGCTCTCGAAATAATAGCTGCCCGTGCCGCCACCGCTGACCAGCTCAGGTTTCAGGCCAACCGCTTCGAGGGCGTCAACCGATTCCTTGACCTGGGCAATCGCCGCATCGAGCTTGGCCTTGCGATCCTCGAACTTGTCGATGTGCTGCATGGCACCCTGATAAGCCTGGATGCCGGTGAATTTGAGGTTCGGCGCAGCGTCAATCGCCTTGGCGATCGCAACGACGTCGGCGGCGGTCTTGACACCGCAGCGCCCGGCGCCGCAGTCGATCTCGACAAAACATTCAAGCGTCGTGCCATGCTTCACCGCGCCCGCCGACAGATCGGCGACGTTGGTGACATCATCGACGCAAACGATGATGCGCGAGCCGTATTTCGGCAGGCGGGCCAGACGGTCGATCTTGGCCGGATCGCGGACCTGATTGGAGACCAGCACATCCTTGATGCCGCCACGAGCGAAGACCTCGGCTTCCGATACTTTCTGGCAGCAAACGCCAATCGCGCCGCCAAGCTTTTCCTGCAAACGCAGCACGTCGACCGATTTGTGCATCTTGCCATGGGCGCGGTGGCGCATGCCATGCGCCTTGGCATAGTCGCCCATCTTCTTGATGTTGTGTTCCAGCGCGTCGAGATCGAGGATCAGACACGGGGTCTGAATGTCCTGTTCGCGCATGCCGGGAAGTGCCGGGACGTCAAACCCGACTTCAAGATCGTTCAGCTTGGTGATCATGTTCATGGGATTTCCTCTTTCCGTGCTTATTGCCAGGGCAGCTTGTCGAGGTCGACATTACCGCCGGTGATGATGACGCCGACGCGCTTGCCGGCAAAGACGTGCTTGTTCTTGATGATGGTCGCCAGGGGAACCGCGCAGGAGGGCTCCATGACGATCTTCATGCGCTTCCAGGTGAGCTTCATCGCTTCGATGATTTCGTCCTCCGAGGCGGTGAGAATGTCGGTCACGTGGTTGCGCACGAAATGCCAGGTGAGTTCCTTGAGCGGCACCTTCAATCCATCAGCAATGGTATTGGGGGCATCATCGGCGATGATGTGACCGGCCTTGAAGCTGCGGTAGGCATCGTCAGCCTGCTCGGGCTCGGCAGCATAGATTTTAACCTGCGGCGCCAGCTTCGAAAGTGTCAGGCAGGTGCCCGAGACCATGCCGCCACCGCCGATCGGCGCTACGACCGCGTCAAGCCCGCTGACCTGCTCGATCAGCTCCTTCGAGCATGTCGCCTGACCGGCAATGACGCGGTGATCATTATAGGGGTGGACGAATTCAGCCCCTGTTTCCTTCACCACTTCGGCAAAGACCGCCTCGCGCGAGGTCGTGGAGGGTTCACACTCGACGACACGACCACCATAACCCTTGACCGCGTCCTTCTTTGCCTGCGGTGCGGTCCGCGGCATGACGACGGTGCAGGGAATGCCGCGACGCCCGGCCGCGTAGCTCAGGCAGGTGCCGTGATTGCCCGAGGAGTGGGTGGCAACGCCTTTTGCCGCCTGAGCATCGGTGAGGCTGAAGACGGCATTCGAGGCGCCGCGCGCCTTGAAGGCGCCAGCCTTCTGCAGGTTCTCGCATTTGAAGAAGAGCTCAGCCCCCGTCAGCTCGTTCAACATGCGCGAGGTGAGGACCGGGGTGAGGTGGATATGCGGCTTGATGCGGTCATGGGCCGCAAGGACGTCATCGAAGGTCGGGATATACATGCGCGTCTGGTTCCTTGTTCAGGCGGCGGCCTGGGTGGCAAGCGTGGCGGAGCTGCGGTAGGCCTGCTGGGCGGCGGCGACGCCTGACCCC